>CALSBO010000014.1:0-49813 GCA_943373195.1 Brevundimonas vancanneytii | reverse complement strand
ACGATGGGGGTACTGTCCAGCAGTCCGAGAAGAATTCCCTCATCGTCCCTGCTCGGGCTGCGCCCGAGGACGGGACACTTCTCCCGCAAGCGGGAGAAGAAGAGGGCGCCTTGCCTTCGCCGCCTCCTCTGCCACTGTCGGCCGCCGCCTGTCCCGGAGCCCGCCATGATCCGCACCGTTCTTCTGAGCACCGTCGCCGCCATTCTGACGGCCGGGCCGGTTCTGGCGCAGACGCCGGCCCCGGCGCCTGATGCGGCGGCGGCCGAGGCGCGGGCGCGGCGGATTCTGGAGCGGACGCCGCTGATCGACGGCCACAACGACCTGCCCTGGGCGCTGCGCCAGAACCACGGCAACGACCCCCATTCGATCGATCTGACGACCAACCTCGACGCCTCGACCGCCCTGCACACCGACATCCCGCGCCTGCGCGCCGGGGGCATGGGCGGCCAATTCTGGTCGGTCTATGTGCCCGCCAGCCTGACCCCGCCCGACGCGGCGGTGGCGACGTTCGAACAGATCGACATCGTCAAGCGGATGGTCGCCGCCCATCCGACGGTGTTCGAGCTGGCCACCACGGCCGACGACATCCAGCGCATCCACCGCCGCGGCCGGATCGCCAGCCTGATCGGCATGGAAGGCGGCTATTCGATCGACGATTCGCTGGGCGTGCTGCGCGAGTTTCACGACTCCGGCGCCCGCTACATCACCCTGACCCATTCGAAGACGACGACCTGGGCCGACAGCGCCACCGACGCGCCGAAATGGGGCGGGCTGTCGCCGTTCGGCGAGGACGTCGTGCGCGAGATGAACCGGCTGGGGATGATGGTCGATCTGAGCCACGTCTCGGAAGAGACCATGCTGGACGCCATGCGGGTCTCGGACGCGCCGGTGATCTTTTCCCATTCGTCCGCCCGGGGCGTGACCGCCCATCCGCGCAATGTGCCCGACAGCGTGCTGCGGATGCTGCCGCAGGACGGCGGGGTGGTGATGGTCACCTTCGTGCCCGGCTTCGTCTCCGAGGCGGTGCGGACCTGGAACAGCGCCCGGTCGGCCGAGGACGCGCGGCTGAAGTCGCTGAACCCCGGCGCTCCGGCGGCGGTGACGGCCGGTCTGGCGGCCTGGACGGCGGCGCATCCGGAGCCGGCGGCGACGATCGCCGACGTCGTCGCCCACATCCAGCACGTCCGCGACGTCGCCGGGATCGACCATGTCGGCCTCGGGGGCGACTATGACGGCGTGGATTCCCTGCCGGTCGGGCTGGAGGGGGTGGAGACCTATCCCCGCCTGCTGGCCGCCCTGATGGCGAACGGCTGGACGGAGGCGGATATCCGCAAGCTGGCGGGCGAGAACGTGCTGCGGGTCATGCGGGCGGTGGAGGCGACGGCGGCGAGCAAGCGGGGGGAGCGGCCGAACCTCGCGGTGATCCCGGCGACCGGGGCGCCGGAGTAGAACCTCTTCCTTCCCCCGCTTGCGGGGGAAGTGTCGCGTAGATCGCGCAGCGATCCAGCGACGATGGGGGTACTGTCCACCGAAGGAAGAAAGAATTCCCTCATCGTCCCTGCTCTCGCTCCGCTCGAGGACGGGACACTTCTCCCGCAAGCGGGAGAAGGGAAGAGGATCGCAACCCCTCCCACAGCGCGATCCCCGCGCTCACCGACAGGTTCAGCGAGCGGGCGCCGGGGCGGATCGGGATCACGACCCGCGCGTCCGCCGCCTCATGCACGAAGTCCGGAGCCCCTGACGGTTCGCTGCCGAACAGCAGGACGTCGTCGGGCTGGAACACGAATTCGCCGAGCGGCGTCGCCCCCTTGGTCGTGAACAGGACCAGCCGGCCGGGGCCGCCATCCATTCCGATTCTGGCGCGCTGGAAGGCCTCCCAGTCGGCGTGCCGCGTCATATGGCCGAGGGGGCCATAGTCGAGCGCCGCGCGCTTCATCGCCCGGTCGTCGAAACGGAAGCCGGTGGGCTCGATCACATGCAGCTCCACCCCGAAACAGGCGCTCAAACGGATGCAGGCGCCGACGTTCTGGGGAATGGCCGGTTGAAAAAGGGCGAGACGCATTCTAAGGCCCTCATACGCGCGGCCCGGAGGCTTGTCGCGGCTCGAATTGCGACTGTTTCTCAACAAGCAGCGCGACTTGCGGCGATGGGCCGCAAAGCCGGGCCGGGCGAGATTTCCGGGAAGCCGCTAAGGAACGGCAGCGTTGCAACGGCGGGTCCCGGGGACTGCGTCGTCGGCGTCTCAGGAGAACGAATCGGTGGCTGAAGACCAGGGCGATCCGCACAACCCGGATCCCAACCGCAGAGACTTTATCCATATCGCGGCCGGCGCTGCCGCCGTGGGCGCGGGGGCCATGCTGGCCTGGCCGCTGATCAATTCGATGAACCCGGCCGCCGACACCCTGGCGCTGGCCTCGATCGAATTCGACATGACCAAGGTCCAGCAGGGCCAGCAGGTCGTGATCAAATGGCAGGGCAAGCCGGTGTTCGTGCGCTATCGCACCCCGGCCGAGCTGCAGCGGGTCATCGCCGACAACAATGCGAACGACCTGAAGGAGCCCGAGAGCGACGCGGACCGCACCAAGCCCGGTCACGAGCAATATCTGGTGGTGCTGGGCAACTGCACCCACCTGGGCTGTATCCCCACCTTCGGGACCGGTGATTTCGGCGGCTGGTTCTGCCCCTGCCACGGCTCGCACTATGACGCCTCGGGCCGTATCCGCCGGGGTCCGGCGCCCAAGAACCTCGTCGTGCCGGAGTACGATTTCGTCTCCGACACCCGCATCAAGATCGGCTGAGGGCGAGACCGATGAGCGATCACGAATCCACCTACGTCCCCAAGACCGGCATCGAGAAATGGCTCGATACGCGTCTGCCGATCATCCGCTTCGGCGCCGACTATATGGCGCTGCCGACCCCCCGGAACCTGAACTACTGGTGGACCTTCGGCGGCATCCTGGCCCTCTGCCTGGTGATCCAGATCGCCACCGGCGTGATCCTGGCCATGCACTATGTGCCCAACACCGAAATGGCCTTCGCCTCGGTCGAGCGCATCATGCGCGACGTCAACGGCGGCGACCTGATCCGCTACACTCACGCCAACGGGGCCTCGATGTTCTTCATCGCGGTCTATCTGCACATGCTGCGCGGCCTCTATTACGGCTCGTACAAGGCGCCGCGCGAGATGATCTGGATCATCGGCTGCCTGATCTTCTTCCTGATGATCGCCACCGCCTTCCTGGGCTACGTCCTGCCGTGGGGCCAGATGTCCTACTGGGGCGCCGAGGTGATCACCAATCTGATCGGCGCCATTCCGCTGGTCGGCGAGCCGATCCTGATCTGGCTGCGCGGCGGACCGGCGATCGACAACGCCACGCTGAACCGGTTCTTCTCGCTGCACTATCTGCTGCCGTTCGTGATCGCCGGCTGTGTGGTGCTGCACCTGTGGGCGCTGCATGCGGCGGGCCAGAACAACCCGGTCGGCATCCTGATCCCGAAGGACCGCGAGAAGAAGGACACCCTTCCCTTCCACCCCTATTTCACGGTCAAGGACGGGTTCGCCATCATCCTGTTCCTGATGCTGTTCGCCGTGTTCGTCTTCTTCTTGCCGAACGCCCTGGGCCACGCCGACAACTACATTCCCGCCGACCCGCTGAAGACGCCGACGGAAATCGTGCCCGAATGGTACATGCTGCCGTTCTACGCGATCCTCCGGGCCATCCCCGACAAGTTCGGCGGCGTGCTGGCCATGTTCGGCTCCATCGGCGTGCTGTTCATCCTGCCCTGGCTGGATACGTCCAAGGTGCGTTCGATGCGCTACCGCCCGACGATGCGGACCTTCTTCATCATCTTCGTGGTCGTGGGTCTGATCCTCGGCTGGTGCGGGGCCCAGTCGCCCGACGCGCCGGTGATCGGGACGTTCGAGACCTTCGTCCTGATCGACGGGGACCTGAACAGCTATCTGTGGCTGACCCGGTTGGCGACGCTCTACTATTTCGCCTTCTTCTTCATCATCATGCCCTGGGTGGGTCTGCGGGAGACGCCGCAGCCGATTCCGGCGACGATCTCCGAACCGGTCCTGACCGGCGGCGACGCCGAGAGCAGGGGCTGAGCGCGACCATGACCCTCCAGACGAATATCCGCGCCATGAAGAAGACCCTGGTCCTGATCGCCGCCGCCGCCGGCCTGACCTTCGCCGCCCAGCCCGCGCTGGCCGAGGGACAGGCGCATGCCCTGCGCGACGGTGGGTTCAGCTTCGAGGGCCCGTTCGGGACCTTCGACCGCAACCAGCTGCAGCGGGGCTACAAGGTCTATCGCGAGGTCTGCGCCTCGTGCCACGGCATGGACCTGATGTATTTCCGCACCCTGGCCGAGCCGGGCGGGCCGTTCTTCGACGCGGAGCACCCCAACCGGCCCGCGGCCGAGAACCGCTTCGTCAAGGCGCTGGCCGCCGAGGTCCAGATCGCGGACATCGACACCGAGACCGGCGAGCCGGTGATGCGCGACGGCACCGCCGCCGACCGCTTCCCCAACCCCTATCCGAACGCCACGGCCGCCGCGGCGGCCAACGGCGGGGCGGCGCCGCCCGACCTGTCGGTGATGGTCAAGGCCCGTCACGACGGCGCCAACTACATCTATTCCCTGCTGACCGGTTACCGCACGCCGCCGGCCGGGCTGAAAACCCTGCCGGGCCAGAATTTCAACATCTACATGGCCGGCGACATGACCCCGTTCTGGACGGGCGACGCGGATCACGTGCCGGTCGGCGGCTTCATCGCCATGCCGGCACCGCTTGCCGCCGGTCAGGTGACCTATGACGACGAGACCACCGCTTCGGTCGACCAGATGGCCAGGGACGTGGCGGCCTATATCGCCTGGGCCTCCGATCCCAAACAGGTCCAGCGCAAACAGACGGGCGTGGGGGTGCTGATCTTCCTGCTGCTGTTCGCGGGCGTGACCTATCTGAGCTATCGCCGCATCTGGCAGGGCGTGGCCCACTAGGCCCAGCCTCCGGACCCGAACGACAGACCCGCCGGCGCCCCGCGCCGGCGGGTTTTTCATGCCCGCTTGCCGACGCAGCGAAAGCACTTTATAATGCAAAGCGAAAGAGAGGATCCCCATGAAGCCGTTCACCTGTCTGGCGCTCGCCGCCGTTCTGCTGGCCGTCCCCGTCGCGGTCCACGCCCAGATGCCCGTCTCGCCCAACGGATCGGAGGCCCAGCGCGCGGCCATCGACCGGCTGGCGTTTCTGGACGGGGAATGGCGCGGCGAGGCGACCATCCACGGACCCGCCGGGACCATGACCCTGACCCAGACCGAACGCGTCGGCTCGATGCTGGGCGGCTCGATCAAGGTCATCGAGGGCCGCGGCTACGCCGCCGACGGCTCGACCCAGTTCAACGCCATGGCCACCGTGTCGTGGGACGCCCGCGCGGGCCGGTATAATTTCCGCTCCTACGCCCAGGGCTATTCGGGCGACTACCAATTCGAGGTCACCGAGGACGGTTTCCGCTGGGAGACGCCGGCCGGGCCGAACGCGAGAATCCAGTATGTGGCGGTCGTCCGTGACGGGACCTGGCACGAGGTCGGCACCTATGTCGCCGAGGGTCAGCCGCCGCGCCAGATGATCGACATGCGGCTGACCCGGATCGGCGACAGCGACTGGCCGGCGGCCGGGGCGGTCGATCCGCGCTGAGCGTTCGGCGCATCGACAGCCTGAAGACGGCGCCCTAACGTCCCCGCCTTCCGTTCAAGGCTGAGGGTGTATCCGTCCATGCGTCTGTTCCCGACCGCCGCCGTGCTCGCCGCCGGCGCCCTGATGTCCGCCTGTTCCACGATGGGCCTGGGCGGCGGGGAGAGCCCGCCCGCCGAGGCCATGTTCGACGCCGCCCGCCTGTCCGAGCATGTGCGGGTGCTGGCCGACGACAGTTTCCAGGGTCGCGGCATCGCCACACCGGCCGAGGACATGACCGTCCGCTATCTGAGCGAACAGTATGCGGCGGCTGGTTTCCAGCCGGGCGGCGTGAACGGCGGTTGGACCCAGGACGTGGCGTTGAACCGGTTCACGGCCTCGAACTTCCGGGGCGTCCGGCTGAACGTCGGCGGCGAGGCCATCCCGCTGACCCAGGGCCAGCAGATCACCATCTCGACCCGCCTGCCGGGCAGCCACGTCATGCTGACCGACGCGCCGCTGGTCTTCGTCGGCTACGGCATCAAGGCGCCCGAGCGGAACTGGGACGACTTCAAGGGCGTGGATGTACGCGGCAAGGTCATCGTCGTGCTGGTCAATGACGCCGATTTCGAGGAGCCGGCGCTGAACACCTTCAACGGCCGGGCCATGACCTACTACGGCCGCTGGACCTACAAGTATGAGGAGGCGGCCCGTCAGGGCGCCGCCGGGGTCATCATCGTCCACGAGACCGCGCCCGCCTCCTACGGCTGGGCCACGGTGCAGAACAGCTGGTCGGGCCCGCAGTTCGACATCGTCCGCGCCAACGCCGCCGCCGAGCGGGTGGGGATGGAGGCCTGGTTGCAGCGCGACGTCGCCGTCGACCTGTTCCGCCGCGCGGGTCAGGATTTCGAGGCGCTCAAGGTTTCGGCCCGCAGCCGCGACTTCAGACCGGTCGAACTGACCGGCGCGACCTTCAGCGGCATGTTCGACGTCGCCACCAGCCGGGTCACGACCCGCAACGTCATCGCCCGCCTGCCGGGCACGACCCATCCGGACGAGACCATCCTGTACACCGGCCACTGGGACCACATCGGCGTCGGCGCGGCGGATGCGAACGGCGACGCCATCTTCAACGGCGCGGTCGACAATGCGACCGGCACGGCCGGTCTGCTGGAACTGGCCCGTCTGTGGGCCGCCGGGCCGCGCCCGGAACGGTCGATCGTGATGATCAGCTTCACGGCGGAGGAGAGCGGCCTGCTGGGCTCGGAATTCTATGCCGCCAATCCGGTCTATCCGCTGGCCACCACGGTGGCGGGCTTCAACATCGACGCCATGAACGTCTATGGCCGGGTCGCCGACGTCGACATCATCGGCTCGGGCCAGTCCAACCTCGACGCCCGCGTCACCGCCGAAGCGACGGCACAGGGCCGCACCGCCAAGCCGGACGGCAATCCCGCCTCGGGCAGCTATTTCCGCTCGGACCATTTCCCGCTCGCCAAGCGCGGCGTGCCGATGGCCTATGTCGACGGCGGCGGCGCCTTCCGCGACGAGCCGATCGCCGCCCGCGAGGCCGCCCGTTCGGAATACGGCGCGCGCCGCTATCACCAGGCCGACGACGAATGGTCGCCCGACTGGGACCTGCGCGGTCAGGTCGAGGACCTGCAGCTGATCTTCAAGATCGGACAGGACCTGGCCAACAGCCGCGACTGGCCGGAATGGATGCCGGGCTCGGAGTTCGGTCCGGCGCGCGCGCCGACCGCGAGCCAGCGGCGCTGATACAAAATCCCGCTCATCCCGGCGAAAGCCGGGACCCAGTTCTTTGGGCGATCAGGGCCGCAGGTGAGCCGCCACGCCAATCCTATGCAGTCTGCCTCACGAAAGCACTGGGTCCCGGCTTTCGCCGGGATGAGCGGACCTGGTTGGGTCGTCACATGACCAAAACTTAACGGACGCCGTCGGGGCGGCTGCCTAGAGTGCGCGCCATCAGATCGGGGATGGAGCCTCCCACATGTTTCGCAGGATGATGGGCGGCGTCGCTGTCGCCGCCGTGCTGCTGTCGGCCGGCGCGGCCTCGGCACAGGACTTCTCGGCCGCGCGGATCAGCGCCGACATCCGCACCATCAGCGCCGACGAATACCAGGGCCGCTATCCCGGCGCCGAGGGCGAGCGGATGGTGCTGGCCTGGCTGCAGGCCCAGTACGAGGCCATGGGGCTGGAGCCCGGCGGCCCCGACGGCCAGTGGCTGCAGCCGGTCGAGCTGAAGCGGTTCACTCCGGTCGCGGGCGCGACCGCCAGCTGGACCGGGCCGGACGGCGCGGTGCATCCGCTGACGGTCGGGACCGACATCATCGTGCGGGCCGCGACCAATGACGGCCGGGCCTCGATCCGGGACGCGGGCGTGGTCTTCGCCGGTCACGGCATCCATGCCCCCGAGCGGCAGTGGGACGACTACGGCGACCTGGACGTGCGCGGC
Organism: Brevundimonas vancanneytii; assembly: GCA_943373195.1. GTDB lineage: Bacteria > Pseudomonadota > Alphaproteobacteria > Caulobacterales > Caulobacteraceae > Brevundimonas > Brevundimonas vancanneytii_B. The sequence goes on along the minus strand of CALSBO010000014.1, from coordinate 41,669 downwards.
AAGGTCGTGGTCGTGGTGGCGGGCGAGCCCGACGGAGACCGCTTCAACGGCGCCTACGCCACCAACTACCAGTCCAACGCCTACAAGGCCGACGAAGCCTTCCGGCGCGGCGCGGTCGGTGTGCTGACCCTGGTCATGGCCCCGGCCTCCTCGCCGACCTGGCAGGGCGCCGTGCGGGGTGGGAGCCGTACACGGACCCTGACCCCGGGCGCGGCCGATCTTGAGTTCTCGGGCGGGATCAGCCACGATCTGGCGGCGGTCTGGGCCATCGCGGCCGGGCTGGACGTCAGCCGGCTGCCGAACTTCGCCAACGGGTCTTTCCGGGCGCTCGAGCTGAACGGCGTGACCCTGTCGGTCGAGGCCGAAGAGACCATCGCCACCCTGGTCACCCACAATCTGCTGGCCCGGATTCCCGGGACAGAGCGGCCGGACGAGACGATCATCTATTCGGCCCACTGGGACCACGTCGGGGGCGCCGCACAGCATCCGAACGTCACCGGCGACCAGATCTGGAACGGAGCCTGGGACAATGCCTCGGGCACCATCGGCGTGCTGGAGACGGCGCGTCAGTTCAGCGCCGCGCCGCGGCCGGAACGCTCGATCGTCTTCGCCCATATGGCGGCCGAGGAGATGGGTCTGCTGGGCGCCTATGGCTATGCCGCCGATCCGGTCTGGCCGCTGGCGACGACGGTGGCCGACATCAATATCGACATGCTGCCGCTGTCGGGTCCGACGCGGGACCTGGCCATCTTCGGCAAGGGCCACAACGACCTGGAGGACCGGCTGGAGGTGCTGGCGGCCGCCGAGGGCCGGGTGGTCACCGACGACCGCGAACCGGATCAGGGCTACTACTACCGGTCGGACCATTTCCCGTTCGCCCGCGCGGGCGTGCCGGCCCTGATGCCGTGGCATGGCGTGGACCTGGACGAGGGGGGCGTCGCCGTGGGCCAGCCCGCCTATACGGGCTATTTCCAGGCCCACTATCACCAGGCGTCGGACGAGTGGTCGGCGGACTGGGACCTGAGGTCGGCGGTCGAGAACCTGACCCTGCTGTACCGGCTGGGGATGGACCTGGCCAACAGCGAGGACTGGCCGGGCTGGAAGCCGACGTCGGAGTTCGCCGTGGTGCGCGCCCGCTCGGACGCCGCACGCCAGTGAGCGCGAGGATCCGGCCTCTGACCGGCGACGGCTCGCCGCCGGTCGAGGGCTCGTATCCGCAGGCGGTGGAGGTGACGGGACCGGCCCGCTGGCTGTATCTGTCGGGTCAGATCCCGGTGGCGCCCGACGGCGCGCTGGCGGCGGACTTCACTGGCCAGTGCGAACAGGTGTGGTCGAACATCGAGACCCAGCTGGCCGCCGCGGGGATGACGCTGGACAACCTCGTCAAGGTCACGACCTTCCTGTCGGACCGGGCCTATGCGCTGGAGAACCGCGAGGTCCGCATCCGGCGGCTGGCGGGGCGACAGCCGGCGCTGACGGTGATCATCACCGGCATCTTCGACGAGGCCTGGCTGGTCGAGATCGAGGCGGTGGCGGCGGCTTGATCAAGTTCTTCCCCCGCTTGCGGGGGAAGGAAGTGGGCGCGCCACGCCGCATTGCTTGATCGTCCGCTCCGGTCCACCGTCCATCATGAGCCGCTTGTCGTCGCAGTCTGCCCCCGATGAGCCAGAGGTTCATCGCATGACCCGGGTGCTGGTCATCGGCGCGGGCGGGGTGTTCGGGTCGCGGCTGTGCGAGGGTCTGCTGCGGAGCGGTTTCGAGGTGGTCGCGGCGGGCCGGGATCGCGCACGGGCCGAGGCGGTCGCCGGACGGCTGAGGGCGGCGTTTCCGGGCGGCCGGGTCGAGGTGGCGGCGCTCGATACAGCGCGCCTGACGGCGGAGTCGCTGAAGGCGACAGGGGCGGACATCGTCGCCGACATGGCCGGACCGTTCCAGGGGGCGCAGCCGACGACGGCGCGGGCCGCCATCGCCGCGGGCTTGCACTATGTCGACCTGGCAGACGGGCGCGACTTCGTGGCGGCGTTTCCGGCGCTGGACGCGGCGGCGAAGACGGCCGGGGTGGTCGCCCTGACCGGCTGCAGCTCGACCCCGGCCCTGTCCAACGCCGTGCTGGATCGGCTGACCGAGGGGTGGCGCGAGGTGGTCTCGGTCGAGGCGGCGATCTCGCCCGGCGCGCGGGCGCCGCGCGGCCTGTCGGTGATGCAGGCGATCCTGTCCTGGCTGGGGCGGCCGGTGCGGGTGTTCGAGAACGGCGGCTGGACAGAGCGGCCGGGCTGGAGCGGGCTGTATCCGCGCGATTTCGGCGGGGCCGGACGGCGGCGCGTGTCGTTGTGCGAGACCCCCGATCTGGACCTGTTCCCCGCCCGTTTCGCGCCGCGCGAGCGGGCGCTGTTCCTGGCCGGACTGGAGCCGTGGCCGGCGCATCTGGGGGCGTGGGCGCTGGGCCGGCTGGTGCGGGGGCTCCGGCTCAACCCGGCGCCGCTGGCGAGGGCGCTGGTGGCGATGTCGGGCTGGGCGTCGGTGGCCGGCTCGGATCGCGGGGCGATGCGGGTCGAGGCTTACGGCCTCGATGGCGAGGACCGGGCGGCGCGGGCGGTCTGGCGGCTGGTCGCCGCGCCGGGCGAGGGGCCGGTGACCCCGACCCTGCCGGCGCTGGGGGCGATCCGGGTCATCGCGGCGGGGCGCGTGGAGCCGGGGGCGCGGGCCTGCGTCGGGGTGCTGACGCTGGAGGAGATCGCCGCGGAAATGGTCCCGCACGGACTGGCGACGGAGACCGCGGTCGAGCGCGGCGCGATCCATGCCCGCGCCATCGGTCCGGCCTTCGATGGGCTGCCGGCGCCGATCCGGACCCTGCACGAGACGCCGGGGCGGTCGCTGTGGCGGGGCGAGGCGACGACCGAGGGGGCGGCCGGACCGCTGGCGGGGCTGGTCGCCGGGATCGTCGGTTTTCCGAAAGCCCAGGCCGCCTGCGCGGCCGAGGTGGCGATCGAGGCCGACGGCGACCGGTCGGTCTGGCGGCGCCGGATCGGCGGGCATGCCTTCGCCAGCGTGCTGTCGCATCCGCGCGACGGCGGGCGGGTGCGGGAGGGGTTCGGACCGATCAGCATGGACCTCCGGCTGACGCCCGAGGGCGACCGGTTGGTCTATCGGGTCGAGGGTTGGCGACTGGGGCCCATCCCCCTGCCGCGGGCGCTGGCGCCATCGACACGGGCGCATGAAGAGGTCGACGCCGAGGGCCGGTTCGTCTTCGACGTCGAGATATCCCTGCCGCTGGTCGGGCGGCTGGTGCGCTATCGCGGCTGGCTGGTTCGCGAGGGTTAGGCGGCGGGCTCGGTCGTGGCCCGGGTGATCAGGGCGCGGGCCAGGTCGGCGGCGGCCTGGGTGGTCAGGCGGCCTTCCTGCACGTCGACGGCCCAGTCCATCAACGGCTTGCCGGTGACGGCGCCCCGGTTGGCCTCTTCCTCCAGATACAGACCACCCGAAGCCTGCACACGGTCGTCCCAGGCGGCGCGGACGGCGGCCCAGTAGTCCTTCGTCGCGTTCCAGTAGTCGTCGCCCGGCGCCGGGTCGTAGTTGTCGACCTGGCGGTAGGTGTTGATCACATCCTCCTGGACGATGGCGGCGGGGTCGCCCTCGTCGCCCTGGCCCGCGCCCATCTTCATATTGTCCTGGATATGGACCCAGCCGGCCGGCGTCAGGGCGTGGCGGTTGGACCCCAGATAGCGGTCGTAGGGCGTGTCGCGGATGGCGTCGCGGCGGGCCAGCGGGCGCCAGGTGTCGTTGCTGGTCCACTGGGTCATGCCGTGGGCGTCGCTCCAGCGGCCGACGCCGCCGTAGCGGGGCGAGTCGTCGGTCTGCCACACGGTCTGTGACCAGGCGCCGCGGCGGCCGTCGGCGGAAACGGGCGTCAGAACCCAGCGGTTCGGACCGGCGTAGGTCAGGACGTTCTCGGGCTCATAGACCCAGTCCTGGCGCCAGTGTTTGATGACGAAGCTGGCGCCCATGTCATCGTCCATGACGAGGATGTGCTGCAGGCTGATGCGGGTTCCGTCGTCATAGACCACGCGCACGATCTCGTTGCCGGCGGACAGTTTCTCCTCGAGCGGCTCATAGCCTTCGCGGAAGCTGACGGTCTCGCGCATGTCGAAGCGGACGCGCCACTGGCCGGCTTGCGCGAGGATCGCCTGGCGGTCGCGTTCGAACCGGCCGGCGGCCTGTACGGTCGCGGCGTCCGGCGCGGACTGGGCCAGGGCCGGAACGGCCGCCGCGAGTGCGGCCAGGACGGCGGTCAGGAAGAGTGTGCGGCGCATGAGCGTGTCCTTGGAATGCGAGTCAGTCGCGTTATCGTCTTGTAGGTTCAGTAGCGCAAGGCGAGGGACAGGCCGAAATTGCGGCCCGGCTGGGTGTAGGCGTCCTTGACCAGCGAAGTGTTGGCCACGCCGCGGATGTCGCTCCACCAGCTATAGGTCTCGTCGAATACGTTGAAGATCCCGGCGCGTGCGGTGACCCGGTCGCTGACGTTCCAGTAGGCCGTCAGATCCAGCAGCGCGAAGTCGTCGCCGACAGCGCAGTTTCCGGCGCAGGGCAGGTTGTTCGTGTCGGCCTGATCCTTGGCCTGCGACCAGGTGGCGGCGGCCTGCGCGCCGAAGCGGCCGGCGGGGTCGTCATAGCCGAGGCCGACGACGACCTTGACCGGGTCGATGGTCTCCAGGGCGCGGACGCCGTTGACCGGATCGCTGATCTCGCCGTCGGCGTAGGCGGCGGCGAAACGGGCGCTGACGCCGTTGTCCCACCAGATGTCCGCCTTGGCCTCGAGCCCGGAGATCTCGACGGCGGTGAAGTTGACGAACTGGAAGACGGCCGGGTCCGCGGGGGTGAAGGAGCCCGAAACCACCCGCTGGCTGATGAAGTCCCGATAGTCGGAGCGGAAGCCGACCAGCTGGGCCGACAGGCTACCGGCGCCGACCGGAACGTCGCGCAAGCGAGCACCGATCTCTAGGCTGCGGCTGGTCTCGGGGCGCAGATCGGGGTTGGGCACGGAGGTGTAGCCGAAGGCCGGGTTGGAGAAGAAATTGTTCACCTGGCTCGGCGTCGGGGCCTTGAAGCCCTCGCCCCAGTTGCCGAACAGGCCGACGGCCGGCGTCGCCCACCAGACCACGCCCACCTTGGGCGAGACATGATCGCCCGACTGGTCCGCGCGGACGCCGGGATAGAGCGGATCGTCAGCGGTCGACAGGTCGTAGCTGTCCCAGCGCACGGCGGGGATGATCCTGAGCGAACCGTCCAGCAGGCTGATCTCGTCCTGCACGAAGACCCCGGCGAGGACATAGTCGGTCCTGGGGAAGGCGCTGGTGGGGAAGGTCTCGCCCGCCGGCGGGACCGTGCCGTCGCGGACTCCCTGCTGGGTCGTTTCGGACCAGTCGCCGCCGAAGGTCAGGCGATTGATCCCCAGGCTACGCGTGAAGTCGGCGGCGAGGCCCCGAACCTCATTGTCGAAGGTGTTGTCGCGGGTCCGGTCGGTTCCGACGCGATCCTCGAAAGTGAACTGGCGGGTGGTCGAGTCTTGCCGGTAGATCGACAGCTGACCCCGATCGAGACCCAGCACGTCGTCGAGACGCCAGTCGAGGCTGAAGCGCTCGCGCTCTATGGTGTCGGCGGCGATCACGTTGAGGACCGCTGTGGCCGAGGCGGGCGGCGCGGCGACGAAGCGCGTGGCGCGACCGCTCAGCACTCTGGCGTCCATCCCGGATTCGACGCTGTCCCAGGTGAAGCGCAGACTCTGGCCCGGGGCGACGTCCCACACCAGCTTGCCCAGCCAGGCGTCGGAAACGATTTCCTGCGGATTGGCGATGGTGCGCAGGGCGTAGTTGTAGCCGGGGGCGCTGACGGCGCCGATGGTGACGTTTCGAACCTCTTCGCCGGTCACGGACCCCTGGGTTTCGGTTTCGGAGGCGTCGCGGCCGGTCCAGGCCAGCAGGCCCGACAGGGCGCCGCCGCGGCCAGTGAGCAGAAGCGACCTGGTCAGGCCTTCATCCGCCGAGTTGTAGCCGACGCGGGCGCGAGCGCCGAAGGTTTCTCCTTCGCGCAGCAGGTCGGCCGGATCGCGCGTGGTGAAGCTGACGGCGCCGGCCACGCCGTCCGAGCCGTAGAGGGCGGAGGCCGGGCCGCGCAGGATCTCGACCGACTTCATCAGGTCGAGGTCGGCATAGCCGCCGCGGCCGACGCTCTGGGCGCCGAAGGCGAAGCCGTCGGGCGAGCGGACCCCGTCGACGATCATCAGCACGCGGTCGCCGCCGATGCCACGGATGGTGAAGCCCTCATTGCCGGCGCGGCCGGCTGTACCCAGGGCGGCGCCGAAGCGGGCGGGCTGGCTGACGACGCTGACGCCGGGCTCGAAGCGGACCAGATCCTTGATGTCCGTGGCCAGCATCGCCTCGATCTGGGCGGCGGTGAAGACCGTCACGGTGGCCGGGGCCTCGTCGGCGGGCGTCTCGGTGCGGGTGGCCAGAACGGTGACGGGGGCCAACTCCTGCGGGTCGCCGGTGACTGCCGGCGCGCCGGGCTCTTCCGCCCATGCCGGAACGGCAGCAGCAGCGGCGGTCAGGGCGGCGAGCCCGGCGGAGAGAAGAAGCGTGCGCATCGATACGGCCCCGGTTGAGAGTGGAAGGCATTTACTGCGAACGATTATCAGAATCAACCGCAACTTCGATGGAATGTTTCCGGTCGGCTATCCAAGCTGATAACCTTCGCCATACGGCGTCATCCTCGGGCGCCAGGGAGGACACAGTCATGAGCATCGACCCCGCGGCCGAGACCGCGCGCTGGCTGGCGACGATTTCGCCGGAGGATCTGGAACGGGCGGTGACCTATACGCGCGGCGGTCACTGGCTGCTGTTGTGGGGCGCCGTCGTCAGCGTTGTCGTGGCGTGGATCATCATCCGGACCGGTGTGCTGAGCGGCATTCGCGACCGGCTGGAGCGGGGGCGCAAACGGCCGAAACTGGTCTCGCTGCTGGTGGGCGTGACCTGGCTGGCGATGAGCTTCGTCCTGACCCTGCCGTGGTCGATCTACCAAAGCTGGTGGCGCGAGACCCAGTATGGTCTGACCAGTCAGCCCCTGACCGGCTGGCTGACCGAGGCGCTGATGGGCACGGCGATCTCCGTCGTCTTCACGGGGCTGCTGATCGTCGGCCTGTACGCCATCATCCGGCACGCGCGGCGGCTTTGGTGGGCGTGGGGCGCGGGGCTGGCGGCGGCAGCCGTGATCTTCGGCCTGCTGATCTCGCCGATCCTGATCGAGCCGCTGTTCAACGACTATACGCCCGCGCCGGACGGTCCGATGCGCGATTCCGTGGTCGAGCTGGCGCAGCGGACGGGGACGCCCGACGACAAGATCTTCATCTATGACGGCTCCAAACAGTCGGACCGGTACACGGCCAATGTCTCGGGCCTGTTCGGTTCGGCGCGGGTGGCGATGAGCGACGTCATGTTCGCCAAGGGCGCCGACCTGGCCGAGGTGCGCGGCGTCGTCGGCCATGAGATGGGCCACTATGTCCATATGCATTCGCTGTGGATCACCGGCATCTTGATCGTGCTGGCGGCCCTGGTCTTCTGGCTGATCGACCGGCTGTTCCCGCTGGCGAAACGGCTGCTTGGCGCGAGCCGCGTGGGCGACATTTCCGATCCGGCCGGCCTGCCGGTGCTGGCGGCCGTCGGGGCGGTCATCGGCCTGCTGCTCACGCCGGTCCAGAACACCATGATCCGTCTGATCGAGACCGACGCCGACCAGTTCTCGCTGGTCCACGCCAATGAGCCGGACGGCCTGTCCAGGGCCCTGATCAAGACGGCGGAGTATCGGGCGCCGTCGCCCTCGCCGCTCGAGGAGATCCTCTTCTACGACCACCCCTCGGTCGAGAACCGTATCCGGATGGCGATGGCGTGGAAGGCGACGCATCCGGCGACGGAGCCGGCGCCCGCTCCGGAGGCTACACCGACGCCGTGAGGCCGGGGCGCTCGTTGTCCCAGATCATGTGCAGGATGGACCACAGGCCGTCCGGGCCGCGAGCCAACTGGATCGAGTTGACGCCGCGGCGTTCGGGCTCGGCGTCGTCCGGGGCGGTGCGGGCTTCGTAGACGGACCAGACGTGGGCCATGTTGCCGAACTCGGTGATCCGGCGGTCGATCTCGACCTCGAAGAAGCCGTTGGCGGCGAAGAAGGGCGCGACGTTGGCCTGGTATTCCTCGCGGCCCATGACCAGCATCGTCGGGCGGCCGTCGGCGTCCAGCCCCGTGCGGGCCTGACGGCTGTCGGGGTGGAAGACCTCGCGCTGGGTCGCCCAGTCGCGCGGACCGGCGGGACCCGAGATGCAGGCGTACATGGCGTCGACCACGGCCCCGATATCGCTGCGGTCCACCATCAGGCGCGCTTCCTGACGAAGACCGTGCCGGCCGAATAGCCCGCCCCGAAGCTGCAGATCAGGCCGGTGTCGCCGGTCGCCATGTCCTGCTGGTTCAGGTGGAAGGCGATGATGGAGCCGGCCGAGGAGGTGTTGGCGTATTCGTCGAGAATGATGACGTTTTCCTCGGGCGTCGGCTCGCGGCCCAGCACCTTGCGGCCGATGAACTGGTTCATGTTGATGTTGGCCTGATGCAGCCACATTCGCTTCAGGCCGGTGGGGTCCAAGCCCAGGTCGGCGGCGTGGTCGACGATCATGTCAGAGACCATGGGCACCACGTCCTTGAAGACCTTGCGGCCCTGCTGGACGAACATCTTGTCGGTGATGCCGGTCGGGGGGACGACCTCGGCGGCCCCCGTCGGCAGGGCGGCCTTGTTCAGAAAGCCGAAATTGTTGCGGATGTTGTTGGACATCACGGTCTTCAACCGCGAGCCGAGGATGTCCCAGCCGCCGGGAGCGGCCTGGTCCGCGGCCTCGACGATGACGGCGGTGGCGACGTCGCCGAAGATGAAGTGGCTGTCGCGGTCCTTGAAGTTCAGATGGGCCGAGCAGATCTCCGGATTGACCATCAGCACGGCCTTGACCGAGCCGGAGGCGATGAAGTCGGCGGCGGTCTTGAGGCCGAAGGTGGCCGAGGAGCAGGCCACGTTCATGTCGAAGGCGAAGCCCTCGACGCCCAGGGCCTGCTGCACCTCGATGGCCATGGCCGGATAGGCGCGCTGCATGTTCGAGGCGGCGCAGAGCACGGCCCCGATCTCCGAGACCGGCTTGCCCCAGGCGGCGATGGCCTGCTCGGCCGCCTTGACCGCCATCTCGGCCAGGATCGACAACTCGTCGTTCGACCGCTCGGGCAGGTGCGGGACCATGCGGGACGGATCCAGGATCCCGGCCTTGTCGAGCACGAAGCGCGACTTGATGCCCGAGGCCTTTTCGATGAACTCGACCGAGGAGGGGATCAGGGCCTCGACCTCGCCGGCGGCGATGGCGGGGGCGTGGTCAGCGTTGAAGCGGTCGGCGAAGGCGTTGTAGGCCTCGACCAGTTCGGCGTTGGAGATCGACTGGTCGGGCGTGAACAGGCCGGTGGCGGCGATGACGGTATGGGTCATGTGACGCCCTTTATTGAGCAGGCGGTTGAGGAGCAAGGCCAGCCGGCCTTGAGCGTCACCACAGGCTTTGCACGGGGTAGCGCCGCATCGTCCGATCGGCGGTAACCAGGACCATGTCCAGCAAAACGGCGTGGGCGATCACCATGCGATCGACGGGGTCGCGGTGGAAATCGGGCAGGTCGGCGGCGACCGCCCATGCGACGGCCGGAAAGTCCAGAAGCTCGAAACCGTAAAGGTCGGCCAAATCCGCGATGTCCTCATCCACCGGCAGCCGGCCGCGGCTTTTCAGGTCGGCGTATTCCCAAGCGACAACCGCGCTGACGAAAACGCGATTGAGAGGATCGGCCAGCGCCTTCAGCCATGCCTTGCGCAAGCGCCGGTCGCCGGACAGCAGCCAGACGAGAACCTGGGTGTCCAGCAGCAGGTTCATGCGAACTTGCGTTTGTATCGTTCTTCAATCTCCGCCTCGGTCAGCGACGGCGGGACGGTGAGGTCGACAGATTGGTATTTGTCGCGGTGCTTGCCGATATTCGCCATGCGGCGACGCACGAGCGCCTGACGTTCAGCGAGTTCCGCCTCTTCGATCGGCACCAGCTTCAGCTTGGGCACGCCCGCCTTCTGCAAGATGACGTCCTGGCCGTTGAGCGCCGCCTCGACAAGCTGGGACAACCGCGCCTTGGCCTCCCCGATGTTGACATGGATCGTCATGCTTGACTCATTAACTTGACCAAGCGGCTTGGTCAAGTCTGGGCCAGACGGTGACGTTCCAGCAGGCGGCGGGCGGCGTCGAGGTGCAGGCGTTCGACCATGCGGTAGCCGACCCGGATCGCGCCCTTGCCGGCCGCGTCGGCCTCGGCGAAGGCGGCTATGACCTCGCGGGCGCGGGCGACATCGGCGGGGGAGGGGGAGAAGCCGGCGTTGGCGGCGGCGATCTGGGCCGGATGGATCAGGCTCTTGCCGTCGAAACCGAAGGCGCGGCCCTGCAGGCATTCGGCTTCCAGACGAGCCGCGTCGTCCGTGGCGTTGACCACGCCGTCGATGGCCAGAAGGCCGTGGCCGCGCGCGGCGGCGACGACGGCGGCCAGCCATGGCTTGAGCGGCTCGCGGTCGGGGCCGAGGACCAGGTTCATCCGTTCGCCCAGGTCGTTGATCCCGAGCATCAGGGCCGCCAGCGGCGCCCCCGCGCCGGCGATGGCGTCGAGCCGCAGGACCGACAGCGGGGTCTCGACCATGATCCACAGGGCGACGCCGCCGGGCAGGCGGGCGGCGACCTCGTGCACGGCCTCGGGGCTCTCGATCTTGGGGGCGACGACGAAGTCGGGCCTCAGCCCGTTGAGGGCGGCCAGGTCGTCGGCGCCCCAGGGGGTGTCGAGGCCGTTGACGCGGACGCCGACGCGCGAGCGGAACCCGCCCGCCGTCAGGGCGGCGACGGCGGCGGCGCGAGCCTGAGTCTTCGCGTCGGGGGCGACGGCGTCCTCGAGGTCCAGGATCACGGCGTCGGCGTCGAGGCCGCGGGCCTTGTCGATGGCGCGCGGGTTGCCGGCCGGCAGGTAGAGGACCGAGCGGGTGGGCTGCATCAGACCTTGCCCGTGACCGGGATCAGCGCCCCGGTCATGGCGCGGCTGTCGGGCGAGGCGAGGAACAGCATGACGCGGGCGAGGTCGGCGGGGGCGACCCATCTGGCGGGGTCCGCGTCCGGCATGTCGGCGCGGTTCCGGGCGGTGTCGAGGATCGAGGGCAGGACGGCGTTGACGGTCACCGACGTGCCCTTCAGCTCTTCGGCCAGGCTTTCGGTCAGGCGATGGACGCCCGCCTTGGAGGCGGCGTAGGCGCCCATGCCGGCCGCGCTCTTCAGCGCCGCATTGGCCCCGACATTGACGATGCGGCCCTCGGGCGAGGCCTTGAGGTGGGGCAGGGCGGCGCGGCCGGCGTTCAGGGCGGTGGTCAGGTTGAGGGCGAACATCTTTCCCCAGGCCGGGTCGGCGTCGTCGGTGGTCTGCCAGACGAAGCCGCCGGCGATGTTGAGCAGGGCGTCCAGCCGGCCGAAGCGGGCGACGACGGCGTCGATGGCTGTTTGCGCCGAGGCCGGGTCGGTCAGGTCGACGCCGCCCAGCTCGAGCACGCCCTCCGGCGCGGTCTGGCCGGTGACGTGGTCGATGACGGCGACCTTCAGGCCGTCGGCCAGGGCGGCCTCGACCACGGCGCGGCCCAGGATGCCGTGGCCGCCGGTGACGGCGATGACGCGTTCAGACACTTAAGGCCTCCGGAAAAACGAGTGCACATAGTGCACGATCGGAGCTTTGGCGCCCCGGAAATTTTGCAGTGTACTTAGTGTACTTTTCTCTGTGAAAGCCCGCCACGGCAGGGTTTGAGCGACGCGAAAAAGTACACTCCGCGTCGTTGCGGCGGGTTTGCGGTCAGGCGAAGACGCGGGCCATCAGCTTTTCCAGAGCATGGGCGTCGACTACGTCAAAGGCGGACGTCTCGGTCGCGTCGATGTCGAGAACGGCGATCAGGGCGCCCGAGCCGTCGAACACCGGGACCACGATCTCGCTGGCCGAGCGGCTGTCGCAGGCGATGTGGCCGGGGAAGGCGTGGACGTCACCGACAACCTGCGTCGTCCGGTCCTTCGCCGCCGTTCCGCAGACGCCGCGGCCGAAGGCGATTCTCAGACAACCCAGCGTGCCCTGATAGGGGCCGACCACCAGTTCGTCGGTCCGGTCGGGGTCGACCACATAGAAGCCGGTCCAGAAAAACGCGGGAAAGGCGTCGGCCAGCATGGAGGCGACCGTGGCCATGCGCGCCGTGCGGTTGGGTTCGCCGTCCAGCACAGCCAGAACCTCCGCCTCGACCTCGGCGTAGCGGCCGGCCTTGTCGGCGGGTCGATCGTCGCGGGCGGCATAGGCCATCGGGCTGCTCCAGAGGTCCGGACGACCCATATAGGCAGCCGCTGCCCGCTTGGCGAGACGGCTGTTTCCCCTAACGGGCGAGTGATCAAGCCGCTGATTCCCGTGGAAAACTATCCGCAAGTCACAAAAACGCCGCGATGCGGCAACGCTTTGTCGGAAACCGGCGTTTACCTTGACAGAAGGTTAACAGAGCCGGACTGTCCCGGTCGCGCAAAGGTACGCGCAAAGGGCGGGGGGCTGCCCGCATTGGTCGTGTGAGGGGGAGTATGAGCGAGGGTCGATCCAGCCAGGAAGACGGCTCCCGTTCCGGCCGGGGCCGCGGTCCCGTGGCCATAGCGGCGGTCGCCGGCGTATTGGCGCTGACCGCCTTGGGCATGGTTTCGTGCGGCGACCGGGGCGGCGCCCAATTCTGGCAACGCGGAGACACCGCCGCCGCCAACGCCTGTCCGCGTCCCGCCTCGCTGACCGGCTCCGAATTCAACGCCCAGGAAACCGGTCTGCGGGCGCTGCGCCGCGCGGCCTTCCGCGGCGATTTCTTCGCCCAGCTTGAACTCGGGGGTCGTTATGCGGCGATCCGCGCGACCGACAAGAATATCGAGGATCCGATCGAAAGCGCCACCTGGTACGCCCTGGCGCTGGCCAATGACGAGGGCTACGCCCCGATCAACCGCGTCGATCGCGGCGGCTTCGGAGGGTGGCGTCCGCTGTCGAGATACGACGACTGCCGCGCCTGGGAACGGCACACGGCCTATCAGCGGCTGGACCGCCAGCTGGGCCAGATGACCCGGAAGGAGCAGGAGGCGGTGCGCGACCGCGTCATCTATGTGCTCTCGACCCAGGACGCTCATGGCTATCGCACCCTGGCGCGGCTGCATGACGGCCTGTATGGCCCGTTCGGCGAGCCCGAGGACAATCGCCAGGCCCGCGAGGCCTGGGGCCGCAGCGCCGGCGGCAACCGCCGCGACCGCAACCGGCGCGGCTATTACCTGGCGACCAATCTGTTCCAGCGCAACGACGTGGACGCCTATCTGTACAACTATCTGGCGGTGCAGACCGGCGATGTCGGCGCCTATGTCCTGCTGAAGGATTTCGAGCGTTCGGCGCCGAGCCGCGACACCTATCAGCGGTTCGTCGAGACCAAGGCGCGGCAGTGGACGCCGCCGTTCGAATTCTATCCCAATACAGCGCCGCCCTCGGGCGTGCCCTTCTCGGACGAGAGCCGGCCCCGTGGCGACGCCTATGAATACGCGCTCGGCCGGATGGGCGGCGAACTGCCGTTCGTGCACATCGGCCGGGCCCTGCGCTATCTCGGGGTGACGGACACGGTCGCCGGCCGGCCGGAGGATCTGTCCAAACGCCAGGTCGAGACGCTGGAGGCCATGCTGGGCCACCCCATGGAGGGCCGGCTGTCCTATGTGGAGCGGGTCCGCGCCATCCAGATGGCCGCTGTCAACGGATCGTCCGAGGCGCAGCTGGTGCTGGCCGTGATGTACGCCGAGGGCATCGGCCTGCCCGCCGACTACGCCCGCGCCTTCAAATGGTTCGAGGCGGCGGCCCGCCAAGGCAGCCCCGAGGCCAAATTCGCCATGTCGAGCTATTTCGCGCTCGGCGTCTCGGGGGTGGCGGATCAGGACAAGGCCCAGGCCGTGGCCCTGCGCATCGATTCCGCCCTGTCCGGCTTCGGCCCCTCGGCCAGCCGCCTGCAGGCGGTGCTGGCCCAGGTCTCCCGTTCGCAGCAGCGCCGCTAGGAGGGCGGAAGCATGATCACCAACCGCACCTCGCCCCGCACCGCCCTGGCGCTGCTCTGCGGCGCCGCCGCCATCGCCGCGACCGTCACCGTCTTCGCCATGAGTGGCGACGCGGCCCACGCCCAGGTCGCGGCCAAGGTCGAAAGCCAGACGCGCCCGAATTTCGGCGTCCTGCTGGACCCGCCGGCGCGTGGCTACCGCAACCGGGGCTCGCACTACCGGCGCTATGACTACCGACGTCACCGCCCCGACTGGCTGCCCGGGCCCTACGGACCCGGCGGCGAGGAGATCGTGCTGGTCGACTGCGGCGGCAATCCCGGCACCGGCGCGGTCGAGGACGCCGTGCGCCGCGTGCGGCCGGGCGGCACCCTGGTCATCCGCGCCCGGGGCGGCGCCTGCGTCGGCTGGCTGAACATCGACAAGCCGCTGACCATCATCGGCGAGGGCGGCTTCGATCCGCGCGACTGGGGCAGCAATCCGACGCCGACCCTGATGGCGCCCGACGGTCTGCCCTGCATGACGGTGGCGCAGGGCGTGCGGGTCGAGATCCGCGACATGCTGTTCGCCTCGCCTCGCGCCCGCGAAGCGGCCTGTATCGTCGGCTACGGCGCCGAGATCGTCATGAACCGGGTCGGCTTCCGCCACGCGGGCGACGAGGCGGCCATCTATGCCGACGGCGGGCTGCTGGACATCCGCAACACCATCATCGACGCCCAGACCATCGCCCCGGCCATCGTCGCCGACGGCGCGGTGCTGAACGCCCATGAGCTGGCGGTCACCGGCGCCCAGTCCGGGCTGGAAATGGTTCCCGGCGCCGGACAGACTTCGCGCCTGTCGGCCGTGACCCTGAAGGGCACGGGCGCGCCCAACGCCTTCGGTCCGCGCTCGATCGGCATCGTCATCCGTTCGGGCCGCGAATACGGCCGGGTCGAGATCGAGAACACGGCCATCCTGGGCTATGTCGAGGGCGTGGCCATCGAGGGGGCCTCGGTCACCATCGACAACAGCCGGGTGGGCCGCTCCGACAAGGGCGTGGTCCTCTACAACGGCGAACTGCGCCTGTCGGACAGCCGTATCCGCGCCACGACGGTCGGCGTCGCCGCCGCCTCGGGCCAAGCGGTGGTGGTCAACAACGTGTTTTCCGGCGTGCGCGAGGTGATCTACGCCGAAGACCGCGCCACGGTCGAAGCCAGCGGCAACCGCGTCTGGTCGCAGCATCTGTGCCGGGCCCAGTTCCGCGACCGCTACCGCGGCCGTTACGAGCCCTACTGGCGTCCCGGCCAGGGCTGGGAGTGCATGTACGGCCCCTATCCCCAGAACTGGTGGCAGGAGCAGGACGGGCTGCTGGGCCTTCCCTATGAGGACGACGGCTATCAACTGGACGGCTATCGCGACTATCAGGCCGGCCGCGGCTGGTACACGCGGGACGGCGCCTATGTTTCGGCCGTCCGGCCGGTGGGCGACCAACGCTGGCGCGGCGGCGGATTCTTCCGCCGCTGACAATTCTGTCGAGGGGCCGGAGGAACTCGCCTCGAAGAAGACCGGATGGCAACCTTCGTTCTGACCGCGCATCGTCATCGTCTGCGTCCTGGTGCTGGCGCCCTCCTCAAGGACATGCCCCGCCGCGGACGCGGGAAGTCGTCGCGGCGCCGCCGGCTCAAAGACTGAATTCCCCCACGACGTCCCGCCCCTCGCCCGGGTGTGGTGCGTACAGTGCGTCTCGCCAAACGTAGTTCTCCGCGGACCAGCCCGCACGGGGCTGTGGGAGGAAGCGATGCGACACATCCCCATGGCGGCCGCAGCCGCGGCTTTCCTGGCGCTCGGCGCCGGCGCGGCGAACGCTCAGGACTGGAGCGGCCCCTATATCGGCCTGTCGGTCGGCGGCGCGACAGTCGACGACGACGAGAGCGAGCGGGTCCTGTTCGACACCAATCTGGACGGGGGCTTCGGCGACACGGTGCGCAACGCCGCCATGGTCGACGCCTTCGGACCCGGGGCGGCGACCCAGGGCGGGTTCTG
This sequence comes from Brevundimonas vancanneytii, assembly GCA_943373195.1. Classification (GTDB taxonomy): domain Bacteria; phylum Pseudomonadota; class Alphaproteobacteria; order Caulobacterales; family Caulobacteraceae; genus Brevundimonas; species Brevundimonas vancanneytii_B. Next base: position 25,432 of record CALSBO010000014.1, on the reverse strand, counting down.
CGGCGGCAAGGCGCAGAGCAACAGTTTAGCCGCCGGGTGCTTCGAGGACGACGGTTTCCGCACTGATTTCGCGGCCCGCGTGGGCTGGGACTTCCAGTCGGGGGTCTGGGTGTTCGGCGTTCTGGTCGAGGCGGCCAGCGTCGATGTCCAGGATTTCACGACCGCCTTCAGCATCACGCCCGCAGCCTATCAGTTCAGCCGCGAGGTCGACGACGTGATGTACGCCGTGCGCCTGCGGGTCGGGCATACGGTCGGCGATCGCGGACTGGCCTATGTGACCGGCGGGGCGGCGACGGCCCAGGTGGTCGAGACCTTCTTCACCACCAACACCGCCAACAGCTTCACCCCGACACAGTCAGAGGATGACGCGACCGGCTACCAGGGCGGGCTCGGGTTCGAGTTCGGCATGACCGACCGGGTCACCCTGGGCGGGGAGTATCTGTACACCAGCCTGGACGCCGGCGGCGGGCTGAGCGTGCGGACGGGGCCGGGCGCCGCGCCACCGACCAACCCCTTCCTGATCGTCAATCCGGCGGGCACGGACCAGCGCCGGGCCTCGGACGAGATCGCCTTCCACGCCGTCCGCATCACCGTGGCCGCCCGCTTCCAGGACGGCCATTCCCCGGGAACGGCCCCGACGCCTTGCGCGCGGGGCCGTTTTCGCGACGGTGTTTCTGTGGGCGGAGTAGGCGCGGCAGGACTCGAACCTGCAACCAGACCGTTATGAGCGGTCGGCTCTAACCATTGAGCTACGCGCCCTCCGTGGCGAGGCCTGGCCTAGCAGGCGGTTCGGCGGCTTGCCAAGCGCCATCGCGGCGCCGCCTGTCTGTCGGCGATTTCATGCCGATGAATGGAACCTGCCACGGGCGCCCGGACGTTCATTCAGGCGGGAACGGCCAAGGTGCCGCCATGGTCGTCGGCCAGAATCGGACCGAACGCGCCGCCTCGCCTCAGGAGAACTGCCCCATGACCCGTTCCGCCACCGCCTCGGCTTCGTCCATACCGGCCCTGTCGAACCGCATGCTGATGATGAGCGGCGCCGTGATGGCCGCCGCCGCCCTGTTCGCCGCCCCGGCGGCGCGCGCCCAGTCCCAGCCCGACGGCGGCGCGCCGATGGCAGTCCACGCCGTGGCCGACCGCCCGGCGCTGAACCTGTCGGCCTATGGCGAGGTCAAGACCGCGCCCGACATGGCCACCATCAGCTTCGGCGTGGTCACCGAGGCGACCACCGCCGCCGAGGCGATGAGCCAGAACGCCGCGCGCATGAACCAGGTCATGGCCGCCCTGCGCAGCGCCGGGATCGAGGCCCGCCACGTCCAGACCTCGGGCCTGAACCTGTCGGCCCAGTATGACTATGTCCAGAACGAACCGCCCCGGCTGCGCGGCTATCAGGCTGTCAATCGGGTGACAGTGATCATCAACGACCTGGACGCGGTGGGAACGACCGCCGACGCCGTGGTCGCGGCGGGCGTCAACCAGATCGACGGCATCGGTTTCGGCCTGAGGGATCCCTCCGCCGCCGAGAACCAGGCCCGCCGGATCGCGGTGCGCAACCTGCAGGCCAAGGCGGCGCTGTACGCCGATGCCCTGGGCGTCCAGCTGGGCGGGGTTCGCTCGCTGTCGGAAGGCGGCGGCTATTCGCCCCAGCCGCCGATCATGTACGCCCGGGCCGAAATGGCCATGGACGCGGGTAACTCGACCCCGGTCGCCGCGGGCCAGCTGACCGTGCGGATCGACATCACCGGGGTGTATGATCTGAACCGGTAGGTCGGATTGCGTCGCGTTCATCCCGTGCGTTTGTCATCCCGGACGCCGCGAAGCGGCGATCCGGGATGACAAACGCACTTTGATCGAGCCCTCCCGGAAATCGCAGCGCGATTGTCCGGGAGACAGGTGGCCGCAACGCTGCGTCTGAACCCGTCTCCCGGCTAGCTGCTGCCGCAGCTTCCGGGAGGATGACGTCGTTGTGCTCAAGCGTCCCGGATCGCCGCTTTGCGGCGTCCGGGATGACAAGACGCCCGGACATCTGCCAACTCAGCTATCCTCGCGAACTGCGGGCCAGCATCATGCCGACGCCGAGGTTCATGCCGTAGCAGATGCCCAGCACGGCCAGGGCGGTGATCGGGCCGTCGTCCATGAACCAGAGCGGCAGGCTCCACGGCAGGCCGAGAACCTTGGCGGGCAGGAAGGTCAGCAGGCTGTCGGGCTGGCTCAGCAGGCGCAGGCCGGCTGGGGTGGCGATGAGCAGGGCGATCGCCCCGGCCACCGCATAGAGGGCCAGGAGCAGCCACTGCAGTCCCTGAAGCGCGCGCACCATCCGTCTTCTCCCTGAAGGCAGGGGATTCCCGAACGGCGTCGGCGTCAAGCCGCGCGCTTGATCCCGTTGTCGTCGTCCAGCAGGACCACGGTCGGCGACCACTGGCGGGCTTCTTCCTCGGGCATCTGGCCATAGGTCACGACGATGACCTTGTCGTTCTTCTGCACCAGCCGGGCGGCGGCGCCGTTGACGCCGATGACGCGCGAACCACGCGGGGCCTCGATGGCGTAGGTGGTGAAGCGGGCGCCGTTGGTGATGTTCAGCACATCGACCTGCTCGTGCGGAAAGATGCCCGCGGCGTCCAGCAGGTCGGCGTCGATGGCGATGGAGCCTTCGTAGTCGAGGTCGGCCTGGGTCACCGTGGCGCGGTGAAGCTTGGCCTTCATCAGGGTGACCAGCATGGGGAGACGCCGATCCATCGTGACGCGGGGCGATAGGCCCCCGCTCGCAGAGGGCTCATATAGGGGTTTCGGGACCGGTCATCAATCACTGTCGTTGCAATGCAGCATCGGATGGTGCGGCGCGGCTCGCGCGTTACGGGCAGTTCATTTGACGGCAAGCCTTGCCGCTCTATGGTCGAAATGTGGCCATGACCCGGCCCGCGTGCAGGACGACCTCTCCCCATGAAGCAGTTCTTCCTGACCGTGCTCGGTGTTTTCACCGGGATGTTCCTCTTTCTGGTCGTCGTTCCCTTCCTGCTGATCCTGGGCGTGGTCGCGAGCGCGTCGTCGGAGGAGCCCACGTCGCGCAATACGGTGCTGGAGCTGGACCTGCGCGAGGGGATCACCGACCAGGCGCCCACCAATCCGTTCGCCATCTTCGGCGGCGCGGGCCTGTCGACGGTGCAGGTGGTCGACACCCTGGCCCAGGCCGAGGACGACGACCGGGTCAAGGCGCTGCTGATCCGCCTGCCGGAGGCGGGGATCAATCCCGCCGCCGCCGACGAGATTCGTCAGGCCATTCGCCGCTTCCGCCGGTCGGGCAAGGTGGTGATCGCCCACAGCCAGGGCTTCCAGCCGGTCGGGACGACGGTGTCCAGCTATATGATCGGGACCTCGGCCTCGGAATTGTGGATGCAGAACACGGCCAGTTTCCAGCTGGCGGGCTTCTCGGCCGACAGCGTCTTCCTGGCGCGGGCCTTCGACAAATACGGCGTCAACGCCGAGTTCGAGCAGCGCTACGAGTACAAGAACGCGGTCAACGAATATACCGAGAGCGACTTCACCCCGGCCCACCGCGAGGCGATGACGGCGTGGATGACCTCGATCTACACCTCCGCCCTGGCCAATGCGGCGCAGGACCGGCGGGTCACCCCGGCGGCGCTGCGGGCGACCATCGAGGCGGGTCCCTACTCATCGGCCCAGGCCCTGCAACGGCGCTTGATCGACAAGGTCGGCCAGGTCGAGGAGGCCGAGGCCGAGGCCAAACGCCGGGCCGGACGCAACTCTGAAATCATGGAGTTCGGCGACTATGCCGCCTCGAAGGGCGAGCGGGCCGGATCGGGCCGCAACGCCATCGCCATCGTCGGCGGCGAGGGCTCGATCATGACCGGCACGGGCGGCGGCGCCGATCCGTTCGGCGGCGGTTCGTCGATCCTGTCGGACGATGTGGCCGAGGCCATCTACGACGCCATCGAGGACGACAGCGTCAAGGCCATCGTCTTCCGCGTCTCCTCGCCCGGCGGCTCGCCGGAAGCGTCGGAACAGATCCTGGCGGCGGTGCGCGCGGCCAGGGCGGCGGGCAAGCCGGTGGTGGTGTCGATGGGCGACTATGCGGCCTCGGGCGGTTACTGGATCAGTTCGGAAGCCAACTGGATCGTGGCCCAGCCCTCGACCCTGACCGGCTCGATCGGCGTCTATGGCGGCAAATTCGTGCTGGCCGACGCCCTGGGCCGGTTCGGCGTCGACATGCGGAACCTGTCGATCGGCGGCGACTACGCCGACGCCTTCTCGCCCTCGCAGGACTTCACTCCGGCGCAGCGCGCGGCCTTCGCGGCCCAGATCGACCGGACCTATGAAGAGTTCATCGCCCGCGTCGCGGCCGGCCGCCGCCTGCCGCCCGCCCGGGTGCGCGAGATCGCCCGCGGCCGCGTCTGGACCGGCGCCCAGGCGCAGCGGATCGGCCTGGTCGACCAGCTGGGCGGGCTGGAGGAGGCCATCGCCAAGGCGCGTGAACTGGCCCGGATCCCCGCCGGGGATTCGGTGCGGTTCAAACGCTATCCGGAGGCCCGGTCGCCGTTCGAGGCCCTGTCGGACGCGTTCGGCGTCTCGGGCGAGGCGGCGCGGGTGCTGGTCGGGATCGGCGGGATCATGAACGACCCGGCGGCGGAGGCGACCGTTCGCCGCATCCAGACCGAACGGGCCAGGGCCTCAGGCGCTTCCGTGCTGGCGGACCAGCCCTATTGAGGCCAGGGACACGGGTCGGAACACTCGCCTGTGAAGGGGCCGGTCATTGACCGTTCACCCGTGTGGACCGACATTGGGAGTTCGGCGTTGTTCACAGCGTCTGAGAAGGTGATTTGATGACCCAGTCCGACCGTCTGATCTTCGGCCCCGGAAACGGGGCGGGCGCGCGCCGTCCGTCGAACGGACTGCTGGCGTCCGTGATGTGGCTGTGCGGCGTGGTCGCCACCCTGGTCGCCATGACCGTGGGCGCGGTTCTGGCGGTGTTCACCGCCGTCGCTGTCGCCGTCATCGCCCTGTTCGCCGCCGTTCTGGTGTTCTTCGCCGGCCTGGCCATGGGCGCGCGGCGCAAGGCCGTGGTCCGCACCCGCCGCGCCGACGACGTCATCGAGGCGCGCAAGGTCGACGGCGCCTGGGTCGCCTATGGCTGGGAGCGGCCGGGGCGCTAGGGCCGTGCTGGTCGTCAAGGACGCGCCATCCCCCAATTTCGACGCTCGCCGGGCCCCGCCCGACATGCTGGTGCTGCACTATACCGGGATGAAGACGGCCAGGGCCGCGGTCGCCCGCCTGCGCGATCCCGAGGCGAAGGTCTCGGCCCACTATGTCGTCGACGAGGACGGCTCCATCCTGCGGCTGGTGGCCGAGGAGCGCCGGGCCTGGCACGCGGGTCAGGGGGCCTGGCAGGGCGAGACCGACTGCAACGCCGCCTCGATCGGCATCGAGATCGTCAATCCGGGGCATGAGTTCGGCTATCGCGACTTCCCGGAAGCGCAGATCGACGCGGTGATCAGCCTGGTCAGCGATATCCGCACCCGCTGGACCATCCCCGACGCCCGTATCATCGGCCATTCGGACCTGGCCCCCGAGCGCAAACAGGACCCGGGCGAGTTGTTCCCGTGGAAGCGGCTGGCGGGGGTCGGGCATGGGCTGTGGTTCGAGCCGGCGTCCGAACGGATCGCGGCCCTTGGCGCGCCGCTGGGCGTGGGCGACGAGGGACTGGGCGTCATCGTGCTGCGGGCCGGCCTGCACCGGCTGGGCTATGGCCTGACGCCGGGCGGGGGCTATGACGCGGCCACGCGGCTGACCGTCGAGGCGTTCCAGCGCCACTGGCGGCCGGGGCGGGTGGACGGCATCGCCGACGGCGAGACGCGGGCGACCCTGATGGGCGTGCTCCAGCTGGCGACGGCGGAGAGCGTGACGGGGGTATTGCAGTAACGTTCTCCCTCCCCCGAAGTGGGGAGGGACGGCGAGCCGTAAGGCGAGCCCGGGTGGGGAATTCTCCAGCCGCCGCGCTGCTTGATTTATACAGCGAAAGATTGCACAATGGATGCAATCGGAGGCGGCCATGGATCCTGCGATCGAAAAAGCGCGCGCCATGCGAAAGGCGATGACGCCGCCTGAACTGAGGCTGTGGAAATGCCTGCGACGGCTACGCGCCGAGGGCAGGCACTTCCGCCGGCAGACTCCCTTCCGCGGCTATTTTCTCGACTTTGTCTGCCACCGGAGCCGGCTGGTCATCGAGGTCGATGGGCGGACCCATGAGCACCGCGTCGAGCATGATGAGGTCCGCGACGCCGTGCTTCTTCGCGAAGGCTATAGGACGCTGCGGTTCACCAATATGGCGGTGCGGGATCACCTCGATGGCGTGATGGAACGTATCAGGATGGAGCTTGGGGCCGGCGTACCCCACCCGGGCTCGGCTGCGCCTCGCCGTCCCTCCCCATGAAGGGGAGGGAGAAAATTTGACGCGCCCCTCCCGCAAGCGCACTAACCCGCCCGTCAGACGGCCGGGCGGTCGCGGCGGGGGTTATGCCTCCGTCGAGGAAAGTCCGGGCTCCACGGTGAAGAGGCGGCGGGCAACACCCGCCCGGGGCGACCCGAGGGATAGCGCCACAGAAAGCAAACCCCCTGCTCCGCTAAAGCTACGCAGGGCTCGCCCTGCGAAGCCGCAGGCGCAGCAGGGAAGGGTGAAAGGGTGGGGTAAGAGCCCACCGCGTGCCTGGCAACAGGGACGGCATGGCAAGCCCCGCCTGGAGCAAGACCGAATAGGGATGTCGCGCGGTTTCGGCCGCAGGGTTCACCGCCCGAGGCGTCCGGGTAGGTCGCGAGAACCGTCGGGCGACCGGCGGTCCAGAGGAATGATCGTCGCTCGTCTTCGGACGGGAACAGAACCCGGCTTACAGGCCGTCTGACATTATTTTTAGTGCGCTACGCTCGCAACGCGGTTGCTCGCTGCTTGAGCGCGAGTCGTCACCCTCCGGCTCGACCGGAGGGTCGCTACGCGGTCGCTCACTGCTTGAGCGCGGGCGCCTAGAAGCGTTTGCGGGCCTTGTCGGCGGCGTCGATCAGGCGAAGGCCGGATATTTCCGCCGCGTCCGCGGTCAGATCCATCGCGGCTTCGGGCGGGTCCTTGACGACCACGCCGCCATCGACCGCCCGGGGCGACATCGGCTTGGTCGGGTCAGGGGTGGACTTGTTCGGCATGACGCAAAAACTCGCGCATCCGGAGAGGGTTCCGCACCTGGGACCCGCGCTCACGCCTGTTCAGCCGTTAACCCCTTGGCCCGGAATGCGGCGCAGGATTGGTCCACAAGTGGATAATACTGTTTATGTTCTTGATCTGTTCTGGTCGGTACAGCTTAGTTCGCCACAATCGAGGTTAACCGGCGTCAACTAATCCCATTGAGGCCCAGTTGATCCCATGCTATCCCATCAACACTGAGGGCGTGTTCACGGGATCAGAGGGGCGGATCGAGAGGTCCGAGTTGGGCAGGGCGTGTTTCTCTCGACCTTCGAGAAACAGTTGGATGGAAAGCGACGCCTGCTGATCCCGCAGGAGTTCCGCACCGCCGACAACGGCGCCGAGCACGGCGTCTTCTGCTTCTTCGCCCTGGCCGATGACTGCCTGGAAGCCGGCGGCGACCGGCTGATGGCCGAATATGTATCCCGCATCGAGGCCCTGCCGTTCGGCAGCGACCGGCGGACCGCCCTGGAAGAGACCTTCTACGCGGGTCAGCGCCCGCTGTCGTACGACGGCGGCGGCCGCATCACCCTGCCCGAGAGCCTGTGCCAGGACGCCGGTCTGGGCGAGGACGTAATCATCGTCGGCCTGGGCGCGCGCTTTCAGGTCTGGGACCGCTCGCGCTGGAAAGCCCGGCTCGACGCGCGCCGGGCGCTGGCCCGGCAGGTCATGAACGGGGAGGGCGGATGACCTTGCCCCACGCCCCGGTCCTGCTGGATGAGGTGATCGAGGCCCTGGCCCCGCGCGCCGGCGACGTGATCATCGACGCCACCTTCGGCGCCGGCGGCTACACCCGCGCCATACTGGCGACCGGGGCGACGGTGATCGCGCTGGACCGCGATCCGACGGTACAGCCGCATGCCGACGCCGTGGCCAACGACCATCCGGGCCAATTCCGGCTGGTGCGGACGGCGTTCTCGGGCCTGGCCGAGGCCTTTGCTGATAGCGGCGAGGCGCGGCTGGACGGGGTGGTGTTCGACATCGGCGTGTCGTCGATGCAGCTGGATCAGGCCGAGCGCGGCTTTTCCTTCATGCGCGACGGGCCGCTGGACATGCGGATGTCCGATGAGGGCCAGACCGCCGCCGACATCGTCAACGGCTGGGACCACGGGCCGATGGCCCATATCTTCAAACTGTACGGCGACGAGCGCCAGTCGGGCCGGGTCGCCACGGCCATCCTGCGCCGCCGGGCCGAGCGGCCGTTCGAGCGGACGCTGGACCTGGCCGAGGTGGTCGAGAAGGCGCTGGGCGGACGCCGCGGCGCGCCGATCCATCCGGCCACGCGCGCCTTCCAGGCCCTGCGCATCGCCGTCAACGACGAGCTGGGCCAGCTACGGCAGGGGCTGGAGGCCGCCGAGGCCGCCCTGTCGCCGGGCGGGCGGCTGGCGGTGGTGACCTTCCATTCGCTCGAGGACCGGATCGTCAAGGCCTTTCTGACCGAACGCACCGGCAACGCCCCCGGCGGCTCGCGCCATGCCCCGGTTGCTATCGAGACCCGCAAGCCCAGCTTCACCCTGTCGTTCAAGGGCGCGCGCGAGGCCGGCGACGCCGAGCGGGCAGACAATCCCCGCGCGCGGTCGGCCAAGCTGCGCGCGGCGGTCCGCACCGACGCCGCCCCCTGGGGCGCCATTGGGGGGAGGATCGCCGCATGAGCACGGCTATCCTGACCCTGAACCGGCTCTATGCCTGGAAGATCCGCGGCGTCCGCTGGGTCGAGATCATCGGCGTGCTTCTGGTCGCGGCCATGGTCTTCTCGGTCTATCTGGCCAAGGCGGCGGCGGCGCGCGAGAGCGGTCGGATCGCCGACCTGGAACGCCAGATCAGCGACAACGGCCAGCGGGTGCGCCTGCTGCGCGCCGAGGTGGCCCGGCTGGAGCAACCCAACCGGCTGGAGGCCCTGTCGCGCGGCGCGGGGCTGGGGCCGGTGGACGTGCATCGCCAGGCCACGGAGGGCGCCCTGCCCGATCTGGCGCCCATCCCCGAGCCGCGCCCGGTGGTCATCGCCCCGACGCCCGCCCCGGCTGAAGCCGTCGCCCCCGCTGAGGCCGCGCCCGCCGCCCCCGTCGCGGAGGTCGCCCGATGAGCGCGCACGATCCGCACGCGGGACCCCGTCCGGTCGCGTCCTGGGGCGTGCGCCGGTACATGCCGTCGTGGCGCTGGCTGGGCGAGGCCATGTGGTGGGTCGAGAACGCCTTCGGCCGCGCCCATGCCGACGCCCGTCCCGAGGAGGACACCCGGGTCCGCATCTTCGTCATCCTGTCGGTGTTTTCGGCGGTGTTCGTCTGCCTGACCCTGGGAGCGGTGCACGCGGCGGTGCTGAGGGCCGGCGGCGTCGGCGGCGCGGCGGCGCATCCCAACGCGGTGGTGCGCGCCGACATGATCGACCGCAACGGCGCGCTGCTGGCCACCAACATCGTTCACTACGGCCTCTATATCGACCCGGCCCAGGTCTGGGACCGGCGGGCGGCGGCGGCGCAGATCCGGCGCGCCCTGCCGCGGGTGTCGCGTACCCGGCTTAACGCCGCCCTGTTCGGCGACCGCCGCCTGCTGGTCGCCAACCGCCTGACCCCCGCCGAGAAGGCGACGCTGCACAATCTGGCCCTGGGCGGCGTCAGCTTCGAGCCGGAAGATGTGCGCGTCTACCCGCTGGGCGAGTCGGCCCGCCATGTGGTCGGCAGCGTCGACACCGGCGGGGTCGGGCTGTCCGCCGCCGAACGCGCCTTCAACGACGAGATCCGCGCCGCCGGGGCGCGGGGCGAGAGCTTCCAGATCTCCATCGACCTGCGCGTCCAGGGCGTGCTGGAGAACGAACTGGCCGCCGCCGCGACCGCCGCCGGGGCCAAGGGCGCGGTCGGCATCATCGCCGATGTGCAGACCGGCGAGGTTCTGGGCATGGCCAGCTGGCCGGCCTCCAACTCGCGCAACCTGGCCACCGCCGCGACCTATGAAATGGGGTCGGTGTTCAAGACCTTCACCGTCGCCGCCGCCATCGACACCGGCCGGGCCGACATGAACACCCTGCTGGACGCCTCCGAGGCGCTGCAGATCGGCAGCCGCCGCATCACCGACTTCCATGCCCAGAACAAGGTGATGACGCTGGAGGAGGTGTATCTGCACTCGTCCAACATCGGCACCTCGCGCCTGGCGACCGAGATGGGGCCGCGGGTGATGCGCGACTATTTCGACCGGTTCGGCCTGATGTCGCAGCCGCCGTTCGAAATCCCGTCGGAGGCGCCCATCGTGCCGAGCGACTGGTCGGACTCGACCCTGGCCTCGCTGTCGTTCGGCTATGGCGTCTCGATCACGCCGATGCAGATGGCGGCGGCCATGAACGCCCTGACCAACGGCGGCCGCTACATTCCCCTGACCCTGCGCAAGGGCGGCCTGCCCGACGCCCGGGCCCGCCAGGTCATATCGCCCGAAACCTCCCTGACCATGCTGGACCTGATGCGCCGTAACGTGGTGCGCGGCTCGGGCGGCCGGGCCGAGGCCCCAGGCCTGCGTGTCGGCGGCAAGACGGGATCGGCCAACAAATCGGTCAACGGCCGCTACAGTACGGCCCATGCGGTCGGCACCTTCGCCGGGGTGTTTCCCGCCGACGGTCCGGTCAACGCCCGCCGCTACCAGATCCTGGTGCTGATCGACGAGCCGCAGACCTATCCGCGCACCGGCGGCGTCGTCGCCGCGCCGGCGGTGGGGCGGATCGCCGACCGGATCGCGCCGTTCCTGAACGTGCAGCGCCGCGCCGATCCGTACCGCACGGCCCTGGGCGACCGCATCCCGGCGTTCGAAGACCTGGAAGGCGACGGGCGATGAGCGCGACCCGTCCCGCCCCGATCAAACTGTCAGAACTGCTGCGCCGCGACGTCGCCGCCGATCCGATGATCACGGGCATCACGGCCGACAGCCGCAAGGTCGCGCCGGGCGCCCTGTTCGTGGCCCTGCCGGGCAGCGCCGCCGACGGCCGCGCCTTCATCCCACAGGCCTTGTCGCAGGGGGCCGCCGCGGTGCTGGCGCCGTCCGATACCGACGCGGCCATGGCCCCGGTGCTGGTCACCTCGGGCGATGTGCGCCGCGCCTATGCGATCGCCGCGCGCGGCTTTTACGGAGCCCAGCCGGCGACCTGCGTGGCCGTGACAGGCACCAACGGCAAGACCTCGGTCGCCGCCTTCTGCCGCCAGATCTGGGCCGCCCTGGGTCTGCATGCCGCGAGCATGGGGACCCTGGGGGTTTTGGCGCAAATGGGTAACGTTAACCGCGCGTTGACGGGACCCGGCCTGACCAGTCCGGACGCCGCCGACGCGGCGCGCATGCTGGCCGATCTGGCCGAACGCGGAGTCACTCATCTGGCGCTGGAGGCCTCGTCGCACGGCATCGACCAGCGCCGCCTGGACGGGGTGACGTTGCAGGCCGCCGCCTTCACCAACCTGAGCCAGGACCATCTCGACTATCACGGCGACATGGCCGCCTATCGCGACGCCAAGCTGCGGCTGTTCGAGACCCTGCTGCCGCGCGGGCGGACGGCGGTGCTGAACGCGGATTCGGAAGCCTATTCCAGCTTCGCCGCCGCTTCGATCATGTCGGGCCTGGGCGTGATGGGCGTGGGCGAGCGGGGACGGGACCTGTCGCTGATCGCGCGCCGCGCCACGCCCGAGGGCCAGCGCCTGACCATCGACGCGCGGGGCAGCCTGCACGAGGTTCTGCTGCCGCTGGCCGGGGCCTTCCAGGCCTCGAACGCCCTGGTCGCGGCGGGCCTGTGTATCGCCGCCGGGGAGACGCCGGAGCGGGTGCTGGCCGGGCTGGAGAAGATCACCGGAGCGCAGGGCCGGCTGCAAAGGATTCCCGGTTCCGGGCGCGGCGAGGTCTATGTCGACTACGCCCACACGCCGGACGGGCTCGAGACGGTGCTGAAGGCGCTGCGGCCCCATGCGACCGGGCGGCTGATCGTGGTGTTCGGCGCCGGAGGAGACCGAGACAAGGGCAAGCGTCCGCTGATGGGCGAGATCGCCGGGCGGCTGGCCGACGTGGCCATCGTCACCGACGACAATCCGCGCTCGGAGGACCCCGCCGCCATCCGCAAGGCGGTGCGTCAGGGTTGCCCCGCGGCGCAGGAAATCGGCGATCGCCGCGCCGCCATTCAACAGGCCATCGACATGATGGGCGACGGAGATGTGGTGATCATCGCCGGAAAAGGGCATGAGCAGGGTCAGATCGTCGGCGGGATCACCCACCCGTTCGACGACGCCACCGAAGCCGCCGAAGCCCTACGCCTCCATGCCTGACACGCCGCTCTGGACCTCCGCCGAGATCGCCGCCGCCACCGGGGGCGTCCTGTCCGGCGCGGCCTTCACCGCCGACGGCATCAGCTACAACAGCCGCGAGATCGCGCCGGGCGACCTGTTCCTGGCGCTGAAGGGCGCGCGGGACGGGCATGAGTTCGCCGCCGCCGCCTTCGCCGCGGGCGCCGCCGGAGCGATCACCGAACATGCGGTCGAAGGCGGGCCGTCGGTGGTCGTGGGGGACAGCCTGCGGGCGCTCGAGGCGTTGGGCATGGCGGCGCGGGACCGGACGCCGGCGCGGCGCGGGGCCGTCACCGGCTCGGTCGGCAAGACCAGCGTGACCCAGGCGATCAAGGCGGGACTGGACCTGGCCGGACCCTCCCACGCCTCGATCAAGAGCTACAACAATCACATCGGCGTGCCCCTGACCCTGTCGCGGATGCCGCGCGCGACAGAGCGGGCCGTGTTCGAGATCGGCATGAACGCGCCCGGCGAGATCGCGCCGCTGTCGAGGATGGTGCGGCCGCACGCGGCCTGCGTGACCACGGTCGGCCCGGTGCATATCGAGGCCTTCGCGGACGGGGAGGCCGGGGTGGCGGCGGAGAAGGCGGCCATTTTCGAGGGGCTGACCCAGGACGGCGTGGCCGTGTTCAACGCCGACGTGGCCTTTGTGGAGGTGTTGGACGAGGCCGCCCAGCGCGCCGGAGCCCGGATCGCGACCTTCGGTTCGGGCGCGGGCTGCGACGCCCGGCTGATCGATTTCAGACCGCACGACACGGGCGCGCGGGTCCGGGCCGAACTGTTCGGCAAGACCATCGATTTCCAACTGGCCCAGTCGGGCTTCCACTGGGGCCCGAACAGCCTGTGCGTCCTGTTGATGTTGGACGCCCTGGACGTGCCGCTGGACACGGCCCTGGCCGCCCTGTCGGAGTTCCAGCCGCTGGCGGGGCGGGGGCAGACCCAGGTGGTGAACGCGCCGGGCGGCGCCTTCACCCTGATCGACGAGAGCTACAACGCCAATCCGCTGTCGATGGCGGCGGGGTTCCGCAGCCTCGGCGCGCGGCCGCTGCCCGCCACCGGCGGCCGCCGGGTGGTGGTCCTGACCGACATGCTGGAACTGGGCGACCAGTCCGAGGCCCTGCACGAAGGGCTGGCCGGACCGATCGACGCCGCGGGCCTCGATCTGGTCCACGCCGCCGGGCCGGAGATGAAGCGGCTGTATGATGACCTGCCCGGCTCGCGTCAGGGCCTGTGGCGCGAGACCGCCGCCGAACTGGCCGCCGAAGCCGCCATGCTGGTCGGCAAGGGCGACATCGTCATGGTCAAGGGTTCCAACGGATCGAAGGCGTCGCTCGTCGCCAAAGCTCTTGCTGCTCTGGGAGGGGCCGCCTGATGTTCTACCTGCTCTATCTCCACTACGCCGACATCGCCCAGGACTACCCGCTGCTCAATCTGGTCCAGTACCAGACGGTGCGGGTGGCGCTGGCCATGGCCACGGCCATGATCGTCGCGGTCGCCATGGGCAGCCGCTTCATCGCCTGGATGCGGGTCAAACAGGGCAAGGGCCAGCCGATCCGCTCGGACGGACCGGTGTCGCACCTGTCCAAGGTCGGCACTCCGACCATGGGCGGGCTGATGATCCTGGCCGGGATCGCCGTGGCGGTGTTCCTGTGGGGCGATCTGACCAATCCCTATATCTGGATCGTCTCGGGCGTGACGGCGGCCTTCGGCCTGCTGGGTTTCGTCGACGACTACGCCAAGGTGTCGAAACAGACCTCGGCCGGGCTGACGTCGAAACAGAAGCTGCTGGCCCAGATCGCCGTTTCGGTCGTCGCCGGGGTGCTGACGGTGCTGTGGATGACCCATTCGCCAACCTCGCCCAATCTGGAAACCTCGATCGCCTTCCCCTTCTTCAAGGCCGTGCTGCTGAATGTCGGCTGGTTCTATGTGGTGTTCGCGGCCTTCACGATGGTGGGCTTCTCCAATGCGGTGAACCTGACCGACGGCCTGGACGGCCTGGCCATCGTGCCGGTGATGATGGCGGCGGCGGCGTTCGGCATCATCAGCTACCTCGTCGGCAACTTCATCTTCTCGGACTATCTGGGCGTCCACCATGTGCCGGGGTCGGGCGAACTGGCCATCTTCTGCGCGGCCATCATCGGCGCCGGCACGGGCTTCCTCTGGTACAACGCGCCGCCGGCCAAGATCTTCATGGGCGACACCGGTTCGCTGGCCCTGGGCGGGGCGCTGGGCGCCATCGCCGTGGCCACCAAGCACGAACTGGTGCTGGGCATCGTCGGCGGCCTGTTCGTCATCGAGGCGGCCTCGGTCATGATCCAGGTCGCCTATTTCAAGGCCACCAGGAAGCGCATCTTCCTGATGGCCCCGATCCACCATCATTTCGAGAAGATGGGCTGGCCGGAATCGACCGTGGTGATCCGCTTCTGGATCGTCTCGGCCATGCTGGCGCTGGCGGGGCTGGCCACGTTGAAACTGCGGTGATGACCTCCACATCCGCTCATCCCCGCGAAAGCGGGGACCCAGTGCTGTCCAGCTTGGCGCCGGCGCCAGGGGATTGCGGCTTGCTCGCGCCCGGACACGATCGTCTTCCAAAGCACTGGGTCCCCGCTTTCGCGGGGATGAGCGGACGTTTGGGATGATTCTCGTCCCCGGTTTCGAGGGCCGTCGAGTCGCGGTGTTCGGCCTCGGCCGATCCGGACTTACCGCCGCACGCGCGCTCAAGGCCGGCGGAGCCCTGCCGGTGCTGTGGGACGACAGCGTCTCCAGCCGGATGCAGGCTGAGGCCGAGGGGTTCGCGGTCGAGGACCTGACCCGCGCCGACTGGTCGGATTTCGCCGCGCTGGTGCTGTCGCCGGGCGCGCCGCTGACCCATCCGAAACCGCACTGGACCGTGGGCAAGGCGAGGGCGGCGGGCGTCGAGGTGATCGGCGACATCGAACTGTTCGCCCGAGCGATCGCGGCGCTGCCGGAGGGGGAGCGCCCGAGAGTGATCGCCATCACCGGCACCAACGGCAAGTCGACGACGACGGCCCTGATCGGCTGGGTGCTGAAACAGGCGGGGCTGACCGTCCACGTCGGCGGCAACATCGGCATCGGGGTGTTGGCCCTGCCGGCGCTGACCTCCGGCGCGGTCTATGTGATCGAGGCATCCAGCTATCAGCTGGACCTGACCACGAGCTTCGCGCCGGACGTGGCGATCCTGACCAACATCAGCCCGGACCATCTGGACCGACACGGCGGGATGGAGGGGTATGTCGCGGCGAAGGCGCGGATATTCACCCATGCGGACCTGTCGCTTGTCGGGGTGGACGAGAGTTGGGGGCAGAACATCCTCGCCTCCCTCAGGGGCAGGGAGAGACCTGCAGTCGAGGTCACCACACGCGTCCCTTCCCCCGCGAGGGGGGAAGGAAGAATCCTTGTGACCGCCGGCTTGCTACAGGCTGACGGACAGAGAATTGACCTCTCAAAGGCCCGCTCACTCCCCGGCCGCCACAACGCCCAGAACGCCGCCTTCGCCTATGCTGCCGCCCGCGCGCTCGGCGTCTCGCATGACGCCGCCGTCCAGGGCCTGATGACCTTCCCCGGCCTCGCCCATCGCATGGAGGAGGTCGGCCGCCTCGGCAAAATCCGCTTCATCAACGATTCCAAGGCCACCAACGCCGACGCGGCGCGGCAGGCGCTGTCGTCCTATGAGCGCAGTTTCTGGATTGCGGGGGGACGAGCCAAGGCCGGGGGGATCGACGATCTGGAGGACCTGTTCCCGCGCGTGGTCGAGGCCTTTCTGATCGGCGAGGCGGCCGGGCCGTTCGCCGCGCGACTGGGCGACACGCCGCACCGGATCAGCGGCGACATGGCCTCGGCCGTGAAGGCGGCCGCCGAGGCCGCCGCCGCCACCGGGCGCGAGGAGGTGGTGCTGCTGAGCCCCGCCGCCGCCAGTTTCGACCAGTATCCCGACTTCGAGGCGCGCGGAGAGGCGTTCCGGGCCGCCGTCCTTAACCTTGGGGCTACGCCTTCAGGGCATGGTTAGCGAACCATGACCGCCCACAGCTACAGCCCCGCCTTTTCGCGCAACGACCAGAGCCCGATCGCCAAATGGTTCTGGACGGTCGATCGGGGCCTGCTGGCCGCGGCCCTGACGCTGATCGCGCTCGGCGTGGCGCTGAGTTTCGCCTCCAGCCCGGCGGCCATCCTGGCCGATGAATCGATCGTCGATCCCTTCCACTATTCCTGGCGGATGCTGGTCTGGGCCTCGGGCGGGGCGGGGGCCATGCTGATCGCGTCGCTGCTGTCGCCGCGCGGCGTGCGGCGCATCGCCCTGCTGGCCCTGCTGTGCGCCATCGTCGTGATGATGGCCCTGCCGTTCATCGGCAATGAGGTGAAGGGGGCGGCGCGCTGGGTCAATCTGGGGCCGTTCAGCCTGCAACCGTCCGAGTTCGCCAAGCCCGGCCTGATCGTCTTCTCCGCCTGGATGTTTTCCG
Organism: Brevundimonas vancanneytii; assembly: GCA_943373195.1. Taxonomy (GTDB): domain Bacteria; phylum Pseudomonadota; class Alphaproteobacteria; order Caulobacterales; family Caulobacteraceae; genus Brevundimonas; species Brevundimonas vancanneytii_B. Next base: position 8,414 of record CALSBO010000014.1, on the reverse strand, counting down.
AGGCGCAGAAGGGGCAGGGGGTGCCGGGCGTGTCGATCGCCTTCGGGACCTGGGCGCTGACGGTGGGCCTGCTGCTGATCCAGCCCGACATTGGTCAGACCCTGCTGATCACCACCACCTTCATGGCCGTCTTCTTCATGGCCGGGGTGCCGTTGAAATGGGTGGCGGCGCTGGCGGCGGCGGGGGCGGGCGGCGTCGTGGGCCTGTATTTCGCCTTCGGCCACATGCGCGATCGCCTGAGCCGGTTCTTCTCGCCCGAGACCGCCGACACCCACCAGATCGACCGCGCGTCCGAGGCCATCCGCGCCGGGGGGCTGGTCGGACGCGGCATCGGCGAGGGGGTGATGAAACGCCACGTCCCCGACCTGCACACCGACTTCATCTATTCGGTCGCCGCGGAGGAGTTCGGCCTGGTGCTGAGCCTGGCCATGATCGGCCTGTACGCCTTCATCGTGGTGCGCGGCATGCGCCGGGCGATGAAGCTGACCGACCCGTTTGAACAGACGGCTGCGGCGGGGCTGTTCATGCTGATCGGGCTGCAGGCCTGCATCAATATCGCGGTGAACCTGAACCTGATCCCGACCAAGGGAATGACCCTGCCCTTCATCAGCTACGGCGGGTCGTCGATGCTGGCCATGGGGCTGACCATGGGTCTGGCCCTGGCCTTGACCCGGCGACGGCCCGGCGCCTACGAGCCGGGGACCAGCCTGCCGGAGCGCGGGCGGATCCTGCCGTAGGGGCGGTGCGGACTGGAAGTGCTAGTGCTAGTGCTAGTGAGCAAGGGGTGAGCATCACCGCGCTCGTCGGTGGCCACAGCGGCTCACGCCTTGCTCACTAGCACTACTCACTAGCACTCGCCCGAGAGCCAAAGATGACATCCAGAGTCTGCGTCGCCGCCGCCGGGGGCACCGGCGGGCATATGTTCCCCGCCGAGGCGCTGGCGCGCGAGCTGGCGGGGCGGGGCTGGCGCATCGTTCTGGCCACCGATCATCGCGGCGAGAGCTACGCCCATAATTTTCCGGCCGAGGAGCGGATCGCGCTGGACGCCGCGACCGGGCGCGGGCCGGTCGGGATGGCCAAGGCCGGGGTCGCCATCGCCCGGGGCCTGTTCAAGGCGCGGGCGGCGCTGACGCGGCTGGACGCCGCGGTGGTGGTGGGCTTCGGCGGCTATCCTTCCGCCCCCGCCCTGCTGGCGGCGCTGAGCCAAGGGCGGCCGACGCTGTTGCACGAACAGAATTCGGTGCTGGGCCGCACCAACCGCTGGCTGAGCCCCTATGTCGGGGCGGTCGCGGCGTCCTTTCCCGACCTGCGGATGGTCCCGCACGGGGCGGGCGCGCGGGTGACCTTGATCGGCAATCCGGTCCGGCCCGACATCCGCGCCCTGTTCGACCGACCCTATGCCGCGCCGACGGGGAACGGGCCGATCCATGTGCTGGTCACCGGCGGCAGCCAAGGCGCGCGCATCCTGTCCGAGACCGTGCCGCAGGCGCTGGCCGCCCTGCCGGCGCCGCTGCGCCGGCGGCTGAAGGTGCAGCAGCAGTCGCGGGCCGAGACGCTGGAGGCCGCCCGCGCCGTCTATGCGGCGGCGGGGATCGAGGCCGAGGTCGCGCCCTTCTTCGGCGACATGGCGCGGCGGCTGGCGCAGACGCATCTGGTCATCGGCCGCGCGGGCGCCTCGACCTGTTCCGAACTGGCGGTGGCGGGCCTGCCGTCGCTGCTGATCCCGCTCAAGATCGCCATGGACGACCACCAGCGTTTCAACGCCGCCAGCCTGGCCGGTCTGGGCGGAGCGGTGGTGGTGCTGGAGGACGAGGCCACGGTCGAGCGGCTGACGGCGGCGCTGGGGCCGCTGCTGTCCGACCCGGCGCGGCTGGCGGCGATGAGCGCCGGCGCCCGGTCGGCGGCCCTGCCCGACGCGACCGCGAAGCTGGCGGACATGGCGGAGGCGGCGGCGGGCTGAGCCTTGGCTTGTCATTCCGGCCGAACCCCGGCGAAGGCCCGGGGAGAGAGCCGGGACGGTTGGCGCATCTGACGGGGACTCCCGGAAATCGCAGCGCGATTGTCCGGGAGACGGGTGGCGGCCGGCGTGCTCCCGGATAACTGCTGCGCATCTTCCGGGAGGGCTGGATTTCAGTGCGTCAGCGTCCCCGATCACCGCTTCGCGGCGTCGGGGATGACAAGACTAATCCAAAGCCGCCAGATTCATGCGGCCGTGGGCCACGGCCTCTTCCAGCGTCGTCGCGTCGATGTCGTAGTCGTCGGGATTGCAGGCGGCGACCACCAGTTCGAAGGCGTCGCCGCCCTGTACGGCCTCAAAGGGCGGGGCGTCGTCGGGCGTGGCGGGGCCTTCCGCGCCGCCCTCGCGCACGGCGGCGAAGTCCAGCCGGTCGACCATGCCCCCGGCGTCGCAATCGAACCGCCACCACGACCAGCCGCCCCAATAGGCGGCGCCGCCGGCCCGGAAGTCCGGCTCGACCACCTGAAACACCCGGATGCGCCCGCCCGATCCTTCGGGCTGAAGACTGGCGAGATCGGCGTATTGCGCGAACCGGCCGGCGCCCAGAAAGACGAACCGGTGCGGCGGCTGGGCGGGCTCTACGGAGAGCAGCGAAAGAAGGGTCAGGAACATGCGGCCATCGTAACCGTCCATTGACCGCGACGGGAATAGACTGCGGCCATGACCCGTTTCATGACCCTCGATTTCGCCGACGGCGACCGCAACCAGACGCTGGCGCGGGTGCTGGGCATGGCGCGCGGGGCCTATGGCTATGTCGTGACGCCCAATGTCGATCACGTGGTCAAGCTGATGGACGGCCGGGTCGGGCGCGAGGTCTATGAGGGCGCGGCGCTGAAGGTCTGTGACAGCCGCATTCTCAGCCATCTGGCGCGGCTGCGGGGCGTGGCGCTGCCGGTCTATCCGGGCTCGGACATGACGGCGGACCTGCTGGCCTCGCCGGCGGCCGAGGGGTTGCGGATCGCCGTGTTCGGGCCGGACCGGGCGGCGTTCAACGCCCTGGCCGCCCGCTATCCGCGCCAGACCCTGAAGTTTCTCGAGGCGCCGATGCTGGTCCCGGGCACGCTCGGCTGGCGAGCCGCCGTCGGCCATGCGGCGGGGGCGGAGTGGGACGTGCTGCTGGCCTGCGTCTCCTTCCCGAAACAGGAGCTGTTCGCCCATGCCCTGCGCGCCGCGGGCCGCAAGACCGGGGTGGCGCTCTGCGTCGGGGCCTCCGTGGACTTCCTGACCGGCCGCCAGCAGCGGGCCCCGCGGATTTTCCAGCGGCTGTCGCTGGAGTGGCTGCACCGGTTGCTGAGCCAGCCGAGGCGGATGTTCCGCCGCTATGTGATCGAGGGGCCGGCGATCTTCGGGTGGTTCGTGCGGATGGAACTGATCGGTCGTCCTTGACCCTCGCCAAGGCTGGACAGCCCCGCCAGCCCAACCGAAGATCGCTGTTCTAAACAGGGGGTAAGTGGATGATTCGATTGCCTGTCATGGCGGCGTTCGCAAGCCTGTGTGTCGCCGGGTCCGGCGCCGCCCAGGAGCCGGACTGGGATAGCGAACAGAACAGGGAAGTCTGGATCGGCGTCACCCAAGCCGAATTGCGGGACCTGACGACCGAGGCCGGCGGCGTTTGGACCGATCTGCCGGATGACAACCTGTTCCGTATCAGCCGCATCAACTGGCCCAATCTGCCGCCCGTCATGGTGCGCGAATTCCACTGTGAGACGCCGGAGGCGCCGTCGCGGGAAGCGTTTTGCCGCAGCAGGCTGATGTCCGTCCATTTCAATCAGCCCGCAGACCTGGAAGCCTGGTGGCTCGAACAGGATCGTTGGCTGGCGTTTGGCCGTGTCGCCGGCTGGCCGGCGCTGTACCGCGTGGAGTTCAACGCCCTTGGCACGACGCGAGGCCAGATCCTGTCGACGCTCGTAGTGTTCCGGGATCACGCGATAGACGAGATCGGATCGAGCGCGGCCGACGACAGCGGCAAGTGAGCTCTTACGCCACCAATGTCTCCGCCTGCGTCAGGTCCACGCTGACCAGCTGCGACACACCCCGCTCGGGCATGGTCACGCCGTAGAGGCGGTCCATGCGGCTCATGGTCACCGGATTGTGGGTGATGACGATGAAGCGGGTGTCGGTGCGTTTGCGCATCTCGTCGAGCATCCGGCAGAAGCGGTCGACGTTGGCGTCGTCCAGCGGGGCGTCGACCTCGTCGAGCACGCAGACCGGAGCCGGATTGGCCAGGAAGACGGCGAAGATCAGGGCCGCCGCCGTCAGGGCCTGTTCGCCGCCCGACATCAGGCTCATCACCGCCAGCCGCTTGCCGGGCGGGCAGGCGTAGATCTCCAGCCCGGCCTCCAGCGGATCGTCGCTCTCGACCAGTTTCAGCTCGGCCTGGCCGCCGCCGAACAGGGCCTCGAACAGGCTCTTGAAATTGTCGTTGATGACGTCGAACGCCGCCACCAGCCGCTCACGGCCCTCGGCGTTCAGTTCGTCGATGCCGTCGCGCAGTTTGGCGATGGCGGAGGTCAGGTCGCTGCGCTCGACCTTCATGGTGTTGAGCCGGTCGCCGTATTCGACCGCCTCGTCCTCGGCGCGCAGGTTGACGGCGCCCAGGGCCTCGCGCTCGCGCTCCAGGCCGTAGAGCAGGCTTTCGGCCCCGGCGGCGTCGGGCGGGCGGGCGATGGCGTCGTCGGTCAGCTTCTGGCCCAGCTCCTCGGGCGACATCTGGGCCGTTTCGCGGAGATTTGCCTCGGTTTCGGCCAGTCGATCGGAGGCCCCCTCGGCTCGCGCGGCCAGTCCGGCCCGGGCTTCGCGGGCCTGGGACGCCGTCGCCTCGGCCGCCCGCGCGGTCCGGTCGGCCTCGGTCGCCTGCCCTTCCGCGACCGCCAGGGCGTCGCCGGCGGCCCTGCGCCGGGTCTCGGCGGCGGTCAGGGCGTCGAGCAGGGACGAGCGCTGCGTCGCCAGCTGTTCGGGGGCCGCCGAGGCAGCGTTCAGCCGGGCCGCCGTCTTCTCCGCATCCTTCTCCAGCGCGGCGATCCGGGCCGTGGCGTCCTTCGCGCGGGCGGCCCAGCCGTCGCGTTCGCGGGTCAGGCCGTCCAGCCGCGCCTGACGGCCCGCGACCTCGCGCGCCTCGGCGTCGCGCTCGACCCGCGCCGTGGAAGCCGCGCCGCGCGCCGCATCGGCCGCCGTCCGCGCCGCCGCCAGTTCGGCGCGCAGGCCGTCGAGGGTCTCGGACGGGGCCTCGGCCCCTTGCGCCTCGGCCAGGGCGGTCTGGGCGGCCTCGACCTCGGCGGTCAGGCGGGCGGTGGTTTCGTCCAGCGCCTGGGCCCGGGCCTCCTTGCGCGCCTGTTCGCGGCCGAGGCTTTCGAACCGGTCGCGGGCGGTGGTCAGGGCCTTGTCGAGGGCGGAAGGGGCGGCGCGGGCCGTTTTCACCGTCTCCTCGGCCGCCCGGAAGGCCTCGGTCGCGGCCTTGAGGGCGGTCTGGGCCGTGTCGAGCGCGGGCTTGCCGGCGTCGATCTCGGCTTCGAGTTCGGACAGGCGGGTGCGCTGGGCGAGGCGGACGGCGGCGGGACGCGGGGCCTCGGCGCGCTGGACGAAGCCGTCCCAGCGCCACAGGTCGCCTTCGGTTGTGACCAGCCGCGCGCCGACGGGGAGGCTCGCGGCCAAGGCCTCGATGCCGTTTCGGTCGGCGACACCGCACAAGGCCAGACGGGCCTTCAGCTGGTCGGGCGCCGAGACATGGTCGGCCAGAGGCGCGACGCCCTTGGGCCAGGACGGAGCGGGGACGGTCGCCCCGGCCCAGTAGGCCGCCGCGCGGGCGTCCAGCGCCGCATCCAGATCGTCGCCGAGGGCCGCGGCCAGGGCGGCCTCATAGCTCTTGTCGGCCTGGACCCTGTCCAGCGCGGGCGGATGCTCCCGCTTGCCCTGGGTCAGCAGCTGAGCCAGGCCGCGGGCCTCGGTCTGCAGCCGGCCCAGCCGGTCCTCGGCGGCGCGGGCGGCGGTGCGGGCCTCGGCCTCGGCCCGGGCGCGGTCGCCGCGTTCGGCCTCGGCCGTTTCGACGGCGGCGCGGGCCACGGCCAGTTCGGTCTGGGCGGAGGCGAGGGTGGTTCGGGCCGCCTCGATCTCGGGTGTCTCCAACGGCCCCAGCGCGGCGCGTTCGGATTGGGCCGAGGCCAGTTGGGCCTCCGCCCGGGCCACGCGGGCCTCGGCGTCGCGCTTGCGGGCGCTCTCGGCGTTGACCCGGGCCTCGACCGAGGCGGCGGCCCCGGCGACGCGCTCGACCTCGGCGTCGGCGGCCTTGCGGGCGTCGTCGGCGGCGGCGAGGGCGGCTTCCAGCTCCGGTCCACGCGCCGGGGCGCCGGCGATTTCGTCGGTCAGGGCCTCCAGCGCCGCGCCGAGCCGTGCCAGTTCGCCCCCGGCGTCCCCGGCCATGGCGGTTTCGCGCTCGATGTCGGCGGCGATGCGGGCGGCCTCGGCGGTCAGGCGGTCGACCTCGGCGCGGGCCGCCTGTTCGGCCATGTCGAGCCGGTCGCGCTCAAGGCTGGCCCGGTGCAGCAGGGCCCCGGCGACGGCGTCCTCCTCGCGGGCCGGTTTCAGCGCCTCCTGCGCCGTCAGCGCCGCGGTCTGGGCCCGGCTGGAGGCCGTCGTCGCCTCGCCCACAGCCCGGTCGGCGCCGGCCAGTTCCTTCGCCGCGCCCTCCGCCGCCACGCGGGCGTCGTTCCAGCGCACATAGAGCAGGGCGGCCTGCAGAGCCCGGATCTCGGCGGAAATCTTCTTGTACCGCTCCGCCTGCCGCGCCTCGCGCTTCAGCCGCGTCAGGGCCGTCTCCAGCTCGCGGCCGATGTCGTCCAGCCGTTCGAGGTTGGTCTCGGCCGCCCGCAGCCGCAGCTCGGCCTCGTGCCGGCGGGTGTGCAGGCCGGCGACGCCGCCGGCCTCTTCGAGAATGCGGCGGCGGTTCTGCGGCTTGGCGGCGATCAGTTCGCTGATCTGGCCCTGACGGACGAGGGCGGGGGAGTTGGCGCCGGTCGAGGCGTCGGCGAACAGCAGTTGGACGTCGCGGGCGCGGACCTCCTTGCCGTTGATGCGATAGGTGGAGCCCTGGCCGCGGTCGATGCGGCGCGAGACCTCCAGCATCGGGCTGTCGGTGAAGGGCTGGGGGGCCTTGCGCTGGGCGTTGTCGATGGTCAGCTGGACTTCGGCGTGGTTGCGCGGCGGACGCTCGGCGGCGCCGGCGAAGATGACGTCGTCCATGCCCTGGCCGCGCATGGCCTTGGCGGAGTTGGCCCCCATGACCCAGCGCAGGCCCTCCAGCACATTGGACTTGCCGCAGCCGTTGGGGCCGACCACGCCGGTCAGGCCGGGTTCGATATGCACCTCGGCGGGATCGACGAAGGACTTGAAGCCGACGAGCCGGAGGCGCTGGAACTGCATCCGTTCCTACGCGGTCACTGGCCCGAAGCGGCCGCCCGAATCGCGACCTCCAGCCCGCCCAGCGAGCGGTCCGTCACCCGGCGTCCGTTGACGAAGAAGCTGGGGGTGGTGGTGGCGCCGGCCGCTTCCGCGCTTTCGATGTCGCGGTTGATCGCGGCGCGCGTCGCCGGGGTCGCGGCGCAGGCCGTTAGCTGGGCCTGGGTGCGCCCGCTGACGGCGATGGCGGGGGCGTACCAGTCCTCGCGCGTGCCGCCGCGAAAGACCGCCTCCTGTCCCAGCATCAAGGCAGAGGCGACGTCGAAGAACCGCTCGGGGGCCGCGCATCTTGCGAGGGCCGCGCCGGGCAAGGACATTTCCTCGGGCAGGGTCGGCAGGTTGCGGAACACGAACCGGACCTGGCCGGTGTCGATGAAGCGCGTCTTGAACGCCGGATAGACGAACCGGTGCCAGTCGCCGCAGTGGTTGCAGGCGAAGGAGGCGTATTCGACCACGGTGACGGGGGCGTCAGCGCGGCCGATGCTGCGGTCCGCCGCCGTCACGGGGGCCAGCGTCTGACGCGCGGCGGCGAGATCCGCCCCGGAGGCGGAAGCCGCCACGGCGGGCGCCAGCAGCGCCAGCGCCAGGATCAGCAGGGATCGCCGTGGAGCCGTCATCGCCGCGATCAGCCCTTGGCCAGTTCGGCGTCGATCGCCCGCGACAGGTCCGCCATGGTCGTGCCGCTGGCCGACCCTGGGGACAGGATCTTGACGCCGTTGACCAGGAAGGTCGGCGTACCGTCGATGCCGGCCGCCTGTGAGGCGCGGGCGCGGGCGTCGGCGGCCTTGATGTTGTTCGGGTCGGTGATGCAGGTCTCGATCTGCTGATTGCTCAGCCCGGCCCCGTTGCCGATGCGGAACAGGGTGTCGCGCGGCTGGACCCCCGCCTGCCATTCGTCCTGGCTGGCCATGATGTTGTGGACAACGTCGAAATATTTGTCGTCGCC
>CALSBO010000013.1:0-49966 GCA_943373195.1 Brevundimonas vancanneytii | reverse complement strand
CACGCCGCCGCGACAGGCGGTCGGTAGCTCCAATGCGGCGGAGTTCTTTGTCGCAGCCGCGGTCTCGACGACCTTCTTCGTGACGCTGGTCACCGGATATTGGCGCGAAGGCGAGGGCCTTCGGGATCACGCGCTCGCCGCCTTCGGCCTCGTTCTGGGCGGCGTCGTGGCCGCGCCCCTGGCCGGATGGGTCACACGTTTGGCGCCCGCGCGGGTCCTGACGTGGGCGGTCGGAGTGCTGATCGTCGGCCTTGCCGCGTGGCAGTTGTTGGGTGGTTGAGAGCGCCGGGACAATTCAGGGTGTCCGCCTCCTGCGCCGAAAACCCGGCCGTGCCGCTGCGGTCTCGGCGGCGGGAGCAAGGGGGCCCGCGGCAAGACTCCGCGCTGCCGGCGCGATTGTCAGAACCGTACTCAGGCCGAGGTTCGATCGCATCGACCTGACGGTGGAGCGGGCCGGGGAGGGCGGCGGCCTGACCGAGCCGGGTTCTGACGCCCGCGTTGGCGGCGAGGCCGGCTGATCAACGCCAGACCGGCGTTCACCGAAGCTTGATCCATGTGCTGCGATCGAATCGGAACCGTTCGGCGTCCACACCCTGTTCGCGGGCCTTCATGTCCGGACCAACCGGCGGCTTCTGGCCTTCTTCGACACCCTCGCCGATCCCGCCTTTCCCCTTCTGACGATGATCCGGTTCTACGACCTGTATGACCACCAGGTCGCCCGACCCGCGCTGAGGGGCGAGGCGGCGACGGCGCCGCACTGGCGAGCCTGTGCCGGGCTGGCGGCGCGGACGGACCTGACCAGCCCCATCGGCCTCCATCAGCGCTTGATCTCGGTGGGAGCCCGCGCCCATGTCCGCCACGACCTGGGCGAGGCGATGGCGGCTCCGGCCATCGACCTTTGAGCGGGCGTTAACGCCTGCGGCCTCATGCTTCCGGTCCGAGGGAGGCCATGATGGCGCGGCGGGTCAAAACGGGTGTGGGGGCGGAGGCGCCGGAGCAGCAGTTCCTGCGCCTGATGAGCCATGAGATGCGCACCCCGCTCAACGGCGTCATCGGTATGCTGGGCCTGTTGTCGCGCACCCGCCTGGACGGCGCCCAGCGCGCCTATGCCGAGGCGGCGCGGTCGTCGGCCGAACACCTGTTGGGCCTGGTCAACGACCTGCTCGACTACGCTCGGCTCGAGGCCGGCAGGCTGGAGTTCGACCACGCCCCGGTCGATCTGGAGGCGCTGGTGCGCGGCGTCGCCGAACTGCTCAGCCCGCGCGCCCATGAGAAGGGGCTGGAGATCGCCTGGTCGGTTGCGCCCGAGGCCGCCGACGTCATGGGCGACGAGGGGCGTCTGCGGCAGGTGTTGTTCAACCTGGCCGGCAATGCGGTGAAGTTCACCGAGAGCGGCGGCGTCCGCATCGCCGTCGATCGGACCGGCGGCTCGGACATATCGCCCCGGCTGACCTTCACCATCGATGACACGGGCCCCGGCGTCCCGGCCGAGGCGCGGGCGCGCATCTTCGAGGAGTTCGGCCACGTCGACGCCTCGGACGCCGGCCGTTTCGGCGGCGCGGGCCTGGGTCTGGCGGTGGTGTCCAAACTCGCCGCCGCCATGCGCGGAGCGGTGACAGTCGACGACCGCCCGGGTGGTCCCGGGGCCCGCTTCCGTTTCGAGGCGACCTTCGAGGCCGCGCCCGCCGCCGCCGAGCGCGGCGCCCCACTGACCGGTCACGCCGTCTCGGTGGTCACCCGCGACCCCTTCGTCCGCGCCGCCGCCGTCGATCAGATCGAGGCCTCGGGCGGGACGGTTCAGGCCGACGCCGCCATTGTCTTGATCGACCACGCCGCCCGCGAGGCGGGGCAGGGGCTGGTCCAGAAACCATCCGGCGCGCGGGCCATCGTTCTGCTCAAACCGGCCGAGCGCGACCTGATCGCCCGCTATCGCGGCGCGGGCTTCCACGGCTATCTGATCAAGCCGCTGCGTAGGGGCTCCCTGGCCGAGCGCATCCTGGCCGCCTCGCGTTCGGGCGATGGGCGCCCGCCCGGCCTGCCGTCGCCGCCCCCGCCCGAGGACGACCGCGTCGCTCCGACCCGGTTCTCGGGCACAAGGGTGCTGCTGGTCGAGGACAATCCGGTCGGCGCCTTGCTGGCCGCCACCCTGCTGCGCCGCGAGGGCTGCGCCGTCGAGACCGCCGCCAGCGGACATGAGGCCGTCGATGCGATGAAGCGCGCCCGCTACGACCTGGTCTTCATGGACATGCGGATGCCGGGCATGGACGGCCCCAGCGCGGCGCGGGCCATTCGCGCGCGCGGCGACCGCACGCCCATCGTCGCCCTGACCGCCAACGCCTTCGCCGAGGACCGCAAGGCCTGTCTCGAGGCCGGGATGGACGACCATCTGGTCAAGCCGCTGGAGCTGGAGAGCCTGCGCGCCTCGCTGGCCCGCTGGACGAACCGCACGGACCGCGCCAAGGTCGCCGCCGGATAGAGACGCCGGGGCGTCGCTGCGAGGGACGCCAGAGATGACCGACAGCTCCACGGACGCCGCGCCACGCAAGGCGAGCACGAAGGATGTGCTCAAGGCGCTGGGCCGCACCCGCGTCCTGATAACCCTGTTGCTGGGCTTCGGGTCCGGCCTTCCGTTTCTGCTCACCGGGGCGACGCTCAGCCTCTGGCTTGCGGAAGGCGATGTCGCCTTGTCCGCTATCGGCTTCATCTCGTGGATGGGTCTTGCCTATTCGTTCAAATTCCTCTGGGCGCCCGTGGTCGACCGGTTCGACGTCCCGCTTCTGGGGCGGTTCGGCCGGCGGCGCGGCTGGATGCTGCTGTCCCAGATACTGGTCGGCGGCGCGCTGATCGCCATGGCGATCATCGGGCCGGAGGGCGGCCTGACCGCCCTTGGCTCGGCCGCTCTGGTCACAGCCTTCGCCTCGGCAACCCAGGACATCGTTGTCGACGCCTGGCGGATCGAGACCGCCGAGAACGACGAGGACCTGAGCCTCCTGACCTCGGCCTACCAACTCGGCTACCGGTTCGCGATTCTAGCGGGCAATGCGCTGATCCTGTTCTTCGCAACCTGGTTCGGCTGGAACGGCGCCTACGGCATCTGGGGTGCGGCCATGTCGATCGCGATCGTCGCGACCCTGTTCGCCAAGGAGCCGCTCGATCGTTCGGAGATCGCGAAAGCCACCGGCGGCGCCGCGCCATGGACGCCGCGCGGCATGTTCGACGCGGTCGTGGGTCCGTTCATCAACTTCCTGAAGACGCACAAGACCGCCGCCCTGCTCATGCTGGCGGCAATCAGCCTGTACCGGCTGCCGGACTTCGTGATGGGGCCGATGGTCGGACCCTTCTATCTCGAACTGGGCCTGACCAAGGAGGCCATCGGCGCCATGCGCCTGAGCGCCGGTCTGGCCGGGTCGATCACCGGCATCGCCGCCGGCGCCCTTCTGGCTCTTCGATTCGGCTTCGGACGGACGTTGCTGCTGGGCGCCCTGATCGGTCCCATGTCCAATCTCGGCTACACCCTGCTGGCGTTGACGGGCCTGTCGACCCCCATGTTCGCCGGCGTCCTGTTCGTCGAGAACTTCAGCGAAGGCTTGGCCGGCGCCGCCCTCGTCGCCTACATGTCGAGCCTCACCGGCATCGGCTACACGGCCACCCAGTATGCCCTGCTCAGCTCGTTCTACGCCCTGCTCGGCAAGTTCCTGAAGGGCTTCTCCGGGGTCGCCGTCGAAAGTCTGCAACAGGACAATGAGCTGATGACGGCCTATGCCCTGTTCTTCGCCGGGACGGCGGCGGTCGGTATTCCGGCCGTGCTGCTATGCTGGGCTCTCGACCGCCGGAACCGACGGCTGAAAGAGGCGGCGGGTCTGATCTAGATCACACCTCCGCCTGCGCCCCCTCGTCATAGGCGGCGAAGGTGGCGGCGGTGATGATCTCGGAGACCGAGGCGCCGAGGCTGACGATCTGGACGGATTTCTCCAATCCGACCAGCAGCGGGCCGATTACGGTCGCCCCGCCCAGCGACTGCACCAGTCGGGTCGAGATCGCCGCCGAATGGATGGCGGGCATGACCAGGACGTTGGCGTGGCCGGACAGGCGCATGAAGGGATAGGCCGAGCGGGCCTCGGGATCGAGCGCCAGTTCGGGCGGCATCTCGCCCTCGTATTCGAAATCCACGCCGCGTTGGTCGAGGATGCGGATGGCCTCGCGCACCTTCTCGCCCCGGTCGCCCGGAGGATTGCCGAAGGTCGAATAGCTGAGGAAGGCCACGCGCGGGACCTTGCCCAGTTTGCGCACCGTATCGGCCGCCTGGATGGCGATCTCGGCCAGTTCCTCGGCATTGGGCAGTTCGTGGATCGAGGTGTCGGCGACGAACAGCGTCCGGCCCTTGGCCAGCAGGATGGACAGGCCGATCATCCGGTTCTTGACGTCGAGGACGCGCCGGACCTCTTTCAGCACCATGTTGAAATTGCGGGTCACGCCGGTGACCATGCAGTCGGCCTGGCCGCGCGCGCACATGGCGGCGCCGAAATAGTTGCGGTCCTGGTTGATCATCCGCTGCACGTCACGGCGCAGATAGCCGCGACGCTGGAGGCGGGCGTAGAGCCAGTCGGTGTAGTCGACATTGTGCTCGCTGACCCGGGCGTTGACGATCTCGATCGCCATCTCGTCGAAATTCAGCCCGGCCTCGGCGGCGTTCTTGCGGATCAGCTCCTCGCGGCCCAGCAGGATGGGGGTGCCCAGTTCGGCCTGTTTGAAGCCCCAGGCGGCGCGGATCACGGCCGGCTCCTCGCCCTCGGCGAACACCACCCGCTTGTTCGGGGCGGCGCGCACGGCGGCCGAGATGTTCTGCATCAGGGCGGCGGACGGATCGAGCCGCGCGCGCAGCTGGGTCCGGTAGGCCTCCATGTCCTCGATCGGCTTGCGCGCCACGCCGGTGTCCATCGCCGCCTGGGCGACGAAGGGCGGGATGTACCAGATCAGGCGCGGATCGAACGGCGTGGGGATGATGTAGTCGGGGCCGAATTTCAGCTTGCGGCCGCGATAGGCCGCCGCGACCTCGTCGGGCACGTCCTCGCGGGCCAGGGCCGCCAGCGCCTGGGCGCAGGCGATCTTCATCTCGTGGTTCACCCGGCGGGCCCGCACGTCCAGGGCGCCGCGGAAGATGTAGGGAAAGCCCAGCACGTTGTTGACCTGGTTGGCGTAGTCCGACCGGCCGGTGGCGATGATGGCGTCGGACCGCACCGACATGACGTCTTCCGGGGTGATCTCCGGATCCGGATTGGCCATGGCGAAGATGATCGGATTGGGGGCCATGGAGGCCACCATTTCCTTGGTGATCGCGCCCTTGGCCGACAGGCCCAGCACCACGTCGGCGCCCACCATCGCTTCCGCCAGGGTGCGGTGCGGCGTGTCGGTGGCGTGGGCGGCCTTCCACTGGTCGACGTTGTCGCGGCCCTGCCAGACCACGCCGTCGCGGTCGACTATGACGGTGTTCTCGGCCCGGACGCCGACGGCCTTCATCAGGCCGATGGAACTGAGGCCCGCCGCCCCGGCGCCGGCCAGGACGACCTTGACGTCCTCCAGCTTCTTGCCGGTCAGATAGCAGGCGTTGATCAGGCCGGCGGTCGAGATGATGGCCGTGCCGTGCTGGTCGTCGTGGAAGACCGGGATGTCGAGCAGGTCCTGCAGCTCGCTCTCGATGACGAAACATTCGGGGGACTTGATGTCCTCCAGATTGATGCCGCCCCAGGTGTCGCCGATGTTCTTGACGACGGTGATGAACTCGTCCGGGTCGGTGGTCTTGACCTCGACGTCGAAGCTGTCGACGTCGGCGAACCGTTTGAAAAGGACGGACTTGCCCTCCATCACCGGCTTGGACGCCATGTGGCCGAGGTTGCCGAGACCCAGGATGGCCGTGCCGTTGGAGATGACGGCGACCAGATTGCCCTTGGACGTATAGTCATAGGCCTTGTCGATATCGGCGGCGATGGCCAGCACCGGAATGGCCACGCCGGGCGAATAGGCCAGCGACAGGTCGCGCTGGGTCGCCATCGGCTTGGTCGGCGCCATGGAAATCTTGCCCGGCGTGGGCTTGCGGTGAAACTCCAGCGCGTCTTCGTCGGAGAAGGTCTGTTTGTCGGTCAGGTCGGGCATGACTGCTTCCTAAGCCCGGGGGCGGGCCGGGACAACCGTTGAGGTCAGGCCGCCAGGGCGCCCGTCCGCTCGACCTCGACCGGACCGGTCATCAGGACGTGGCCGGTCGCCTCGTCCCATTCGATCCCCAGTTCGCCGCCGTCGACCTCGATGGTCGCGGCCCGGCCCGTCAGGCCCCGACGGGCGGCGGCGACCAGGGCGGCGCAGGCGCCCGTGCCGCAGGCCTTGGTCAGCCCCGCGCCGCGCTCCCAGACCCGCAGGCGGATGCGGTCGGGCGCCAGGACATGGGCGAAGCCGACATTGACCCCCTCGGGAAAACGCGGGTGGTGCTCGATCAGCGACCCCGTGCCGCGCACGAAGGCGTCATTGGGCGCGTGGTCCATGAAGAAGACCACGTGCGGATTGCCCATGGAGACGGCGCCGGGCGTGTGCAGCACCGGATCGTCGATGGGCCCGACCTGAAGCTCGATGCCGCGGGTGTCCATGGCCTCGTCCAGCGGGATCTGGGCCCAGTCCAGACCGGGCGCGCCCATGTCGACGGTGATCCGGCCGTCCGCCGCGCGGCGCGCCGTCGTCAGCCCCCCGAGCGTGTCGATCGCCACTTCGGCCTTGCCGGTCGACTGCATCAGCAGCCACCCCACGCAGCGCAGGGCGTTGCCGCAGGTCTCGACCGAACCGCCGTCGGCGTTCCAGACCCGCATGAAGGCGTCGGCGCGGTCCGAAGGTTCCAGCGCGATCAACTGGTCGCACCCCTCGCCGGTCTCGCGATCGGCGATGGCGCGCGCCTGTTCGGCCGTCGGGGCGAACGGCCGGTCCAGCGCATTGACGACGACGAAATCGTTGCCGGCGCCGTTCATCTTGACGAAGGCCACAGGGTCGGGGGGACGGGTCATCACCGACCGATATAGGGCCGGACGGGACCTTAGGCGAGGGAACCGCGTTAAGCTGGGCCATGAGTCGAACCAGGCCTGCGCCCAAGTCCGTTCCCGACAAGGCCGAAGGGCTGCGGCTGAGGGCGCGGCTGCGCTATCTCTACCACGGCGGCTCGGACCTGGCGGTGCGGTTCCGGCTGGCGGTCATCGTCGTCGATTTCGCCATCATCGGCTTCTTCCTCGCCGCCCCGATCCTGAGGGAGGCGGGCTGGGCCTTCTATGTGATCGACTATCTGATCGCCGCCATCGTCGCGGTTGATCTGGCGGCGCGGGCCTATGCCCACACCGACTGGAAGGACTGGCTGAAAAAGCCGGCCACCTGGATCGACCTGTTCGTGCTGGCGACCCTGCTGGCGCCGCAGGTGCTGTCCAATTTCGGCTTCCTGCGGCTGCTGCGGCTGTGGACCCTGCTCAACTCGGACTTCTTCTGGCGCACGGTCGGGCGCAAATACGACGACACCCGGGTGGAGGAGATCACACGGGCGCTGGCCTCGCTGGTGACCTTCATCTTCGTGGTGACCGGCTTCGTCTACGCCACCTTCCGCGAAAGTCATCCGGGGATCAGCGGCTATCTGGACGCGCTCTATTTCACCGTCGCCACCCTGACGACGACGGGTTTCGGCGACATCACCCTGCCCGGAAACTGGGGGCGGCTGCTGTCGATCGTGGTCATGCTGACCGGGATCACCCTGTTCCTGCGCCTGGCCCAGACGCTGTTCAAACCGCACAAGATCAAATTCCCCTGCCCCACCTGCGGCCTGCAGAAGCACGACCCGGACGCCGTCCACTGCAAGGCCTGCGGCATGGTGCTGTGCATTCCGGACGAGGGGGCTTGAGAGGGGCGAGGGTCGAGTAAGAGAACGGCGTCGATCAAACGCGGCCTCCCTTCTTCCTCGACCCTCGAACCTCGACCCTCCAACCTCCAACATGACAAACCCGTAACCTCCGCCCGCCCCGCTTGTCGCGGACCCGCCGCCCGGTAAGGTGCCGGCCGACTTCAGTCGGGGACCAAACCAGATGATCCGCACCGCCGCGCTCGCCGCGCTTCTCGCTTCCACCGCCCTTTCGAGCGACGCCATGGCCCAAAGCACATCCTTGGGCACGCCCGCCCCCGCGCCCGTCGAGGCCTCCGGCGGCTTCGCCACCTCGGACGCGACGGACCCCTATCTGTGGCTGGAGGAGGTCGAGAGCGAGCGGGCCATGGCCTGGGTCAACGCCCACAATGAGCATTCGCTGGGCGTGCTGCGCGGCGACCCCCGCTATGAGGGCCTGCACCAGCAGGCGCTGGAAATCGTCCAGTCGCGCGACCGCATTCCCTCGCCGGGCTTCAACCACGACGGCACGATCGACAATTTCTGGCAGGACGCGACCCATGTGCGCGGCATCTGGCGCACCACCACCCTGGACAGCTACCGCACCGAGGCGCCGCAGTGGGAAACCATCCTGGACTTCGACGCCCTGGCCGCGGCCGAGGGCAAGAACTGGGTCTACAAGGGCGCGACCTGCCTGCCGCCGGACGAGACCCGCTGCCTCGTCTCCCTGTCGGACGGCGGCAAGGACGCCGTGACTATCCGCGAGTTCGACCGCACCACGCGAACCTTTGTCGAGGGCGGTTTCGTGCTTGAGGAATCCAAGGGCGGGGCGACCTGGGTGGACGAGAACACCCTGCTGGTGTCGCGCGACTTCGGACCTGGCACCCTGACCGATTCCGGCTATCCGCGCACCGTGCGCCTGCTGCGCCGCGGCGGCTCGGTCGACAGCGCACCGGTGGTGTTCGAGGGCCAACAGACCGACGTCTCCGTTTCGGGCTTCACCCTGCGCGACGCCGACGGCGTGGTGCAGGCGACCCTGATCAACCGGGGGATCAGCTTCTACGAGGGGGAGACCCACCGGCTGAACGCCGACGGCACGACGACCAAGCTGGCGCTGCCGGCCAAGTCCAGCATCAACGCCCTCGTCCGCGGACAGATGGTGTTCACCACCGATCAGGACTGGACCGCCCCTTCGGGCCAGGCGTTCCTGACCGGCGACGTCATCGCCTATGACCTCGCCGCCTGGCTGGCCGATCCGGCCGTGCCCGCCCAGCTGGTCATCCGCCCCGGTCCGCGCGAGGCGGTCGAGGGCATTTCCAACACCCGCAACAAACTGGTCGTGGCCCTGTACGAGAACGTGCGCGGCTCGGTCTATGTCTATGAGCCCAGCCCCTCGGGTGAATGGGCCCGCAGCCGGCTGGATCTGCCGCGGAACGTCTCGGTCGGCGTCGGCTCGGCCAGCGAACAGGACGACCGCGTCTTCGTCAGCGTCACCGGCTATCTGAACCCGTCCAGCCTCTATCTGGCCGACGCCGCGACCGGCGCCGCGGACCTGACCAAATCCCTGCCGGCCAAGTTCAACGCCGAAGGGATGACGGTCGACCAGTTCGAGGCGCGCAGCGCCGACGGGACCATGATCCCCTATTTCGTCGTCCACCGCGGCGACATGGCCATGGACGGGTCGAACGCGACCCTGCTGTACGGCTACGGCGGCTTCCAGTCGTCGCTGCTGCCCGGCTATTCGGCCACGGTGGGCAAGCTGTGGCTCGAGCGGGGCGGGGTCTATGTCATCGCCAACACCCGCGGCGGCGGCGAGTTCGGCCCCAACTGGCACCAGGCGGCCCTGCAGGAGAACCGGCAGCGGGCGCACGAGGACTATCAGGCCGTGGCTTTGGACCTGATCGCGCGCAACATCACCAGCCAGCCCAAGCTCGGCATCATGGGCGGCTCGCAGGGCGGGCTGTTCATGGGGGCGATGCTGACCCAGCGGCCGGACCTGATCAACGCCGCCGTCATCCAGGTGCCCCTCTTCGACATGCTGCGCTTCCATCGCCTGCTGGCCGGGGCGTCGTGGATGGCCGAATACGGCAACCCCGATATCCCGGAGGAACGGGCCTGGATCCAGGCCTATTCGCCCTATCAGAACCTCGAGGCGGGCCAGCCCTATCCCGAGGTCTTCATCCACACCTCGACCAAGGACGACCGCGTCCACCCCGGCCACGCCCGCAAGGCGGCGGCGCGGCTGGAGGAACTGGGCTATCCGGTGCTGTTCTATGAGAACACCGACGGCGGCCATGCGGCGGGGGCCAACCTGCGCGAGACCGCCCGGCGGCTGGCGCTGGAATACACCTATCTGACGCGACGGCTGATGGACGCCCCGGCTGCGGAGTAGGTCACAACGATCCGCTCATCCCGGCGAAAGCCGGGACCCAGTGCTTTCGTTGAAGCATCGGCGGCTGGGATCAGCGGGCTGCGACACCGGCGGCGCCGATCGCCCACAGAACTGGGTCCCCGCGTTCGCGGGGATGAGCGGAAAGTTGTAGTGCGATGAACCGACTGATCCTGTCCGCCGCGATTCCGGCGCTCCTGCTCGCGGCCTGCGCGAGCGCCCCGGACCAGATGCAGGTCCCGGCCCTGAACGTCGCCGACCTTCCGCGCCCGCTGCCGGCGCCCCCGCCCCACTTCCCCGCCGACCTGACCCCCGCCGGGGTGCGCGCCGCCGACGACCATCTGGCGCTGGAGGAGGTCAACGGGGCCGAGGCCATGGCCTTCGTGGCCGAGTCCAACCGCCGGGCCCTCGCCTCGCTGGAAGGCGATCGGCGCTATGAGACCTTCCGCCGGCAGGCCGAGGCGATCCTGACCGCCACCGACCGCATTCCGTCCCCGTCCTTCCTCGGCGACGGCATCGGAAACTTCTGGCAGGACGCGGCCAATCCCAAGGGGATCTGGCGGCGCACGACGCTGGACTCCTATCGCTCGGCGAATACGCAGTGGCGGACCCTGCTCGACATCGACGCCCTGTCCCGCGCCGAGGGCCGCGACTGGGTCTGGAAGGGCGCCGACTGCCTAGCTCCCGACGAAACCCGCTGCCTGATCTCCCTGTCCGACGGCGGCAAGGATGCGGTGGTGGTGCGCGAGTTCGACACCGCGACCGGCCTGTGGGTCGAGGACGGCTTCATCCTGCCCGAGGGCAAGCACCGCCTCGAATGGCTGGACCGCGATACCTTGCTGGTCGCCACCGATTTCGGCCCGGAGAACGGTCAGGCAACCCTGACCGAGAGCGGCTATCCCTTCATCGTCAAGACGCTGAGGCGCGGCCAGACCCTCGTCCAGGCGACCGAAGTCTATCGCGGCGACATCGGCGACGGGGGGTATGGGGTCAGCCCGTCGGTCTTCCGTGACCGGACGGGCGCGGTTCAGGCGGTGCTGATCAATCGCCCGCTGGACACCTTCCGCTCGGAAACCTGGGAACTTGTCGACGGCCGTCCGGTCAAGCTGAACCTGCCGGAACGGGTCAGCGTCTATGGCGTCCAGGGCGGGTCGTTCATCCTGTCACCGGACGAAGACTGGACGCGCGACAGCCGGGCCTACAAGGCCGGATCCCTGCTGGCGATCTGCATCGTCTGCATCCGAGCCACGGACGGTCCGGGCGCGATCTCGAACCAGGCCGACACCATCTTCGTGCCGACCGACCGCCAGTCGATCGGCGGCGTGCGGGTCATGCACGACCGGGTCGTGGTGGCCATCTCGGACAATGTCGTCGGACGTCTGGCCGTGTTCCAGAACCGCGGCGAGTTCGGCTGGCACCGCACCGACATCGCCGTGCCGGACAACAGCGCGGTGGGACTCGGCGACAGTTCGAAATCCCGGGACCAGGTCTTCCTCTCGACCCAGGGCTTCCTGACGCCGCCGACGCTCAGCCTCGCCGACGTCTCGCCCGCGACCCTGACCGAACTTCGGTCCTCCCCCGCCAAATTCGACGCCTCCACCCATGTCGTCGAACAGTTCGAGGCCACATCGTCCGACGGAACGATGATCCCCTATTTCGTCACCCGCCCGCGCGACATGGCGATGGACGGATCGGCGCCGACCATCCTGTTCGGCTACGGCGGCTTCCAGGTCAGTTTCCCGCCCGCCTACAAGCCCGAGATGGGCAAACTCTGGATCGAGAACGGCGGCGTCTTCGTCCAGGCCAACATCCGCGGCGGCGGCGAGTTCGGGCCGCAGTGGCACCAGTCCGTCCTCAACGAGAACCGCCAGCTGGCCTTCGACGATTTCGCGGCGGTGGCGGCCGACCTGCATCGGCGGGGCATCACCTCGCCGCGCCGCACCGGCATCTATGGCCGCTCGAACGGCGGCGTCCTGACCTCGGTGTCGATCACCCAGCATCCGGAGCTGTTCAATGCGGCGGTGATCGAAAGCCCGCTGATCGACATGCTGCGCTATCACGAACTGCCCGCCGGGGCCTCGTGGATCGGCGAATACGGCGACCCGCGCATCCCCGAGGAAGCCGCCTGGATCGCCCGCTATTCCGCCTATCAGCAACTTCGTCCGGATGCGGAATACCCCCGCGTCTATATCACCACCAACACCCGCGACGACCGCGTCCATCCGGGCCATGCGCGCAAATTCGCCGCCCGCCTGACCGACATGGGCTATGACCACCTCTATTATGAGGAGACGTCAGGCGGCCATTCTAACGACGCCGACCCGGTCGCCAATGCCCGCCGCTGGGCCCGGCACTATGTCTATCTGAGCCAGCAGCTGATGGATTGAATCAGGTCCTCCTTCTCCCGCTTGCGGGAGAAGTGTCCCGTCCTCGGGCGCAGCCCGAGCAGGGACGATGAGGGAATTCTTCTCGGACTGCTGGACAGTACCCCCATCGTCGCTGGATCGCTGCGCGCTCGACGCGACACTTCCCCCGCAAGCGGGGGAAGAAGGGTCAATCCGGCTCGACCAGCTTCAGCTTCGCGGTCTTCTTGGCCTTCTCCGGCTTCTCGGCCTTCACCTTCGCAGGCTTGGCGGCCTTTTTGGCCAGCTTCCTGGCTTCGCGCGCCGCCTTCTTGGCGGCCCGGGCCTCGGCCTTGGCCTTGTCGGGGGCGGCGTCCGCCTCGCCGGCCAGTTCGGACAGCAGGCCCAGGAAGCCGTCGCGCTTGCCCTTGGGCAGCAAGGCGAGAATGCGTTTGTCGGCGGCCTCGACCCTGGGCCGGGCGGCGTCCAGCGCGGCCTGACCGGCGGCGGACAGGCTGACCGCCTTGGCCCGGGCGTCCACGGCCGACTTCTCGCGATCCAGCAGGCCCTTCGTGGTCATGCGCGCGACCAGATCGGCCAGGGTCGAGCGGTCGATGCCGGTGGCTCGCACCAGATCGGTCTGGGTCAGGCCCGATTTCTGCGACACGGCCTCCAGAACGGCGAACTGGCGCTGGGTCAGGCCGTCCGGACCCGTCTCTTCGGCATAGATGTCGAGCGCCAGCTGCAGCACGCGGTGCATCAGATGGCTGGGCGATCCGCCCAGGCTCCCGCTGCGTTTCGCCTTGTTCCCGGACTTGACCATGAACGGTATCCCTTCGGCCTCGATGAAACAGACCTAGCAGTCGCACTTTACGGTTTGACGACGGACGATCCGCCGACGGTTCATCGGGCGTGTCAGGGCGCCGTACCGGGCTCCGCCGGCGCCGTCGGATCGACCGGCGTTTCGGTGGAGACCAGATTGCGCATGATCAGCGGGATCTGCGACAGGCCGAAGGCGGACGAGGCCATCCACAGCACGCCGCGGAAGCTGACCCAGACATCGGCCGGATCGACGTCGCCGCGGCCGAGCCGGGCGGCGGCCCAGCCGACCAGGGCCTCGCTGCGGACCATTTCATTGACGGTGGCGACGCACAGGAAAAATATCCCGTAGCGCAGCGTCAGGATGCGCCACGCCCGGTCGTTGATCGGAATGACCGTGCCGAGCAGGGCCTTGAGCGGCTGTTTGCCCAGCGCCCGTCCGCCCAGAAGCGCGACCGCCAGACAGCTGTTCAGAATGGTCACCTTCAGCTTGACCCACAGTCCGTCGCCCGTGAACAGGGTCAGAAGGCCGAACACCAGGGCGAAGCCGCCGACCAGCAGCGGCATCAGGGCCAGCCGCTTCTCGACGATCAGACCGACGGCCACGCCCACGGCCGAGCCCGCGACCAGGAACCAGGTGGCGTTGACCAAGGCGGCGTCCCCGTCCATGCCGCGCAGCCGCATGACCAGGAAGGCCAGGCCGAAGGCCAGCAGGCCGCCGAAGTCCACGGCCTGGCGCAGGCCGGAGTCCTTTTTCGCGGTCGGGGCGGGCGTGTCGGCGTCACTCATGCGTCAGTCCTCAAGCCCCACCAGCGATCTTGAAAAGGCCCGGGCGTCGAAGGGTTGCAGGTCCTCGATCCCCTCACCGACGCCGATCAGCTTGATCGGAGCGTCGGAGGCCTGGGCCACGGGGACCAGAACCCCGCCGCGCGCCGTGCCGTCCAGCTTGGTCATGACCACGCCCGAGACATAGGCGGTGCGGCCGAAGACCTTTTCCTGCTCCAGCGCATTGCGGCCGACCGTGGCGTCCAGCACCAGCAGGGTCTCATGCGGGGCGTCCGGGTCGATCTTCTTCAGCACCCGCACGATCTTGAGCAGTTCGTCCATCAGCGCCTGTTTGTTCTGCAGTCGCCCGGCCGTGTCGATCAGGACGACATCGAACCCCTCCGCCCTGGCCCGGCTGTAGGCGTCGAAAGCCAGACCCGCCGGGTCGGCCCCATCGCGGCGACTCTCGAACGTCGCCCCGGCGCGGTCGGCCCAGATCTTCAGCTGTTCGCGGGCGGCGGCGCGGAAAGTGTCGCAGGCCACGATCATCACCTTGGCGCCCTGACCGGTCAGGTCGGCGGCGATCTTGCCCAGGGTCGTGGTCTTGCCCGAGCCGTTGACCCCGACGAACAGGGTCACGAACGGCCGCGGGCCGTTCAGCGGCTCATAGCGCGCTTCGTGGTTGATCAGTTCGGCGGCGACCGCCTCGGCCAGGGCTTCCTTGACCTCGCGCTCATTGGCGCCCGCGCCGAAGCGCAGATCGCGGAAACGGGCCACGATCCGGTCGGTGGCCGCGGGACCCAGATCGCTCTCCAGCAGATGCTCCTCCAGCCCTTCGAGCGCGGCCTCGGACAGCGGTTCCTTGATGAAGGTCGCGACGACCTGTTCGGTCATCTGTTTCGAGGAGCGGGAAAGGCCCTCGGTCAGGCGCGAGAGCCAGCCCTTTTTCGGCGCGTCGTTCATGCAGCGGGCTTAGCGGGTTCGTTCGGCAAAATCACCAAAAGCGTGAAAGTTCGAATGATTGTTGAAATCCGCTCATCCCCGCGAACGCGGGGACCCAGTTCTTTGGGTGATCCATTATGTCCTGTATGAGCATATCCCTTGATCCAGCCGCGCCTCGCTGGACAGCACTGGGTCCCCGCGTTCGCGGGGATGAGCGGAAGAGATGATGGCCGAAGCGTTCCACAGCCCCCGCACCCACGGCTTCGTGCGCGTCGCCGCCGCGACGCCGGTGGTGCACACCGCCGACCCCGCCGCCAACGCCGAAGAGCACATCGCCCTGATCGAACAGGCGGGCGAGCGGGGCGTGGACCTGATCGTCTTTCCGGAACTGTCCCTGAGCGGCTATGCGCTGGACGACCTGCTGATGCAGGACGCCCTGCTGGCCGAGGTGGAGTATCGGATCGAGGCGGTCGCGGAAGCGGCCGACAAGGCCGGAGTGATCGCCGTCGTCGGGGCGCCCATCCGCAACGGCGACGCCCTGTACAACTGCGCCGTGGTGCTGGGCTCGGGCGGCGTGCTGGGCGTCGTGCCCAAGACCTACCTGCCCAACTACCGCGAATACTATGAGAAACGCTGGTTCGCGCCCGCCGCCAGCCGGTCCGAGGACACGGTGGTCGTCCACGGCGAGGCCGTCGATTTCGCGCCGGGCCTGATCTTCGAGGCGGTCGACCGGCCCGGCTTCGTCTTCGCCGCCGAGATCTGCGAGGACTTCTGGGCCCCGCAGCCGCCCTCGACCCGCGCGGCGCTGGCCGGCGCGCGCATCCTGCTGAACCTGTCGGCCTCCAACATCGTCATCGGCAAGGCCGACGAGCGCGCCGTGCTGTGCGCCAGCCAGTCGGTGCGGGCGATCGCCGCCTATGTCTTCACCGCCTCGGGCTGGGGCGAGAGCACCACCGACCTGGCCTGGGACGGTCAGGCCACGCTCCATGAACTGGGCGCCAGGCTCGCCGAGGGCGAGCGGTTTTCGCTGGAGAGCCACCTGACCGTCGCCGACATCGACGTCGAGCGCATCGGCGGCGACCGGCTGCGCAACGGCACCTTCGCCGACTGCGCGCGGGTGGAGGGAGAACCGGCCACGGTCGTCCCGTTCGAGGCCGGTCCGGGGCCGACCGGCGGCCTGATCCGCCCCCTCGACCGCTTCCCCTTCGTCCCCGACGACCCCGCCCGGCTCGATCAGGACTGCTTCGAGGCCTTCAACATCCAGGTGCAGGGGTTGATGCGCCGGATGAAGGCGACGAACGGCGACAAGGTCGTCATCGGCGTGTCGGGCGGGCTGGATTCGACCCAGGCCCTGCTGGTCGCCTGCCGCGCCTTCGACCGGCTGAACCTGCCGCGCACCGGCATCCTCGCTTACACGATGCCCGGCTTCGCCACCTCGGAAGGCACGAAGTCCAACGCCTGGACCCTGATGAAGGCGCTGGGCGTGACCGGGGCCGAGATCGACATCCGCCCGACGGCCCGGACCATGCTGGAGGCCATCGGCCATCCGTTCGCCAGGGGCGAGCCGGTCCACGACATCACCTTCGAGAATGTGCAGGCGGGGTTGCGCACCGACTATCTGTTCCGGCTCGCCAACCGGAACGGGGCCTTCGTGCTGGGCACCGGCGATCTGTCGGAGCTGGCGCTGGGCTGGGCCACCTATGGCGTCGGCGACCATATGAGCCACTACAACGTCAACGGCGGGGTGGCGAAGACCCTGATCCGGCACCTGATCCGGTGGGTGGCCAACAGGGAGCATGCGGGTGCGGCGGCCGATGTGCTGCACGCCATTCTGGATACGGAGATTTCGCCCGAACTGGTGCCGGCCAAGGACGGGAAAATTCAGTCAACCGAGGCGACGGTCGGCCCCTATGCGCTGAACGACTTCTTCCTGTTCTACGTCACCCGCTTCGGCATGAAGCCGTCAAAGGTCGCCTATCTGGCGCATCAGGCGTGGAAGGACGCGGCGACAGGCGACTGGCCGGTCAATACGCCGGATGACGAGCGCGTGGCCTATGACCTGGCGACCATAAAGGGCTGGCTGCGCAAATTCCTGTTCCGCTTCTTCCAGACGAGCCAGTTCAAGCGGTCGGCCCTGCCGAACGGGCCCAAGGTGGTCACCGGCGGTTCGCTCTCGCCCCGCGGCGACTGGCGCGCGCCGTCCGATGCGACCGCTCGGGTGTGGCTGGACGAGCTGGAAGCGAATGTGCCGAACGCGTGACTCGTGAATCGTGAGTGGACTGCGGTTTGCCACCCGATCACCCCACCAATCACGACTCACGATTCACGAGTCACGGCAACTCGCTCAGGAACGGAAAGATCGCCGCCTTGGCCTCGGGCTCGTCCAGCATGGGGGCGTGGCCGACGCCGGGGACCTCGACGAAATCCATCTTCGGGGCGCGCTTGCGCATCTTCGCCGCGATCTCGGGGCTGAGCAGGTCCGAGGTCTCGCCGCGCACCAGCAGGGTCGGCCGGCCCTTGGCCAGCCGGGTGAAGAAGGGCCACAGATTGGGGACCAGGGCCTTGGCCCCGGCGGCCCGGATCGGGGCCATGATGTCGGGGTCATAGTCCGGGATCGGTGTCCCCTCGGTCCCCATGCGGAAGGTGCGGCGCGCGAAGGCGTCCCAGTCGGCGTCGGAATAGTGGGGCAGGGCCACCGCGTTCAGCCCGCGCACATAGGCGGCGGCGTCGGCCCAGTTGTGGATCTCGACCGGCTGTCCGGCATAGGCGGCGATGCGGGCCAGGCCGACCGGCGACACCTCGGGTCCGACGTCGTTGATGATGGCGGCGGCGATGGCTTTCGACCGGATGGCGGCGACCGCCATGGTGATCAGCCCGCCCATGGAGGTGCCCAGGAACACCGCCCGCTCGAGGCCGAGGGCGCCCATCAGGCCCAGCACGTCCTGGGCGTAGACCGGCGGCTGATAGGTCATCGGGTCGGGCGCCCGGTCCGATTGGCCCCGGCCGCGGATGTCCACGGCCAGCACCCGCCGCCCGCTCTGGGCGATCAGGGGGGCGATGGCGTCGAAATCGGCGGACTTTCGGGTCAGGCCGTGGATGGCGATGACCGGCAGTTTCGCCGGCCCCGACGCCGCCGCATAGTCGCGGGCGTACAGGCTGAGGCCGTCGGAACTGGTCCAGCGGCGTTCGGCGAAGGCTTGGGTCATGCGGGGCTCCGAAAGGCTGACGGTCAGCCTATTTCATGGACAGAGGAATTCCCACCCGACACGATCTGACGGCCGGCATCCGGCGTCAGTGGCCCAACAGGTCCTTGATGAAGGCATACAGGTCGCCGCCCTCGAAACGGAAACCGGGCACGCCCGCGCGCCGCGCCGCCTCCATGTCGGACGGCTGGTCGCCGATCATGAAGCTCCTGGCCGGATCGATATGATGGTCGGCGATCGCTCGCAGGAGCATGCCCGGATTGGGCTTCCGGTCCGGATGGTCGGGGTGCAGATAGGCCTCGACCCGGCCTTCCGAATGATAGGGACAGGCATAGACCGCGCCGATCACCGCCCCCTTGGCCGCCAGCCGCCGCACGATCAGGGCGTTGAAGGCCTTCATCTGGTCTTCCGAGAACAGGCCGCGCGCCACGCCCGACTGATTGGTGACGATGACGCACAGATAGCCGAGCTGGTTCAGCCGCCGCACGGCCTCGGCGGCCCCGGTCACGAGCCGCAGGTGTTCTTCCAGATGGGGATAGCCGGTGTCCTCGATCAATACGCCGTCGCGATCGAGGAAGACGGCGGGTACGCCAGAATTCATGATTTCTGGCCATACGGCGCCGAACACGGTCGTTGCAACCCGTCACGCGAAGTGACGGGCGCGGGTTTGGCGTGGCGGCCGCCGATTTGCTAGGAGGCCGCACCGCAGCGGCGCCGAACGCCCGCCCCCTCGCCTGACGTGCGACCGGAGACCGTCCCGACATGAGCATTCCCTTCATCGACCTGCAGGCCCAGCGCCTTCGCCTGAACGGCCGGATCGAGGCCGCCGTGCAGGCCGCCGTGGTCGGCGGCGCCTGGGTCATGGGCCCGCAGGTGCGCCAGTTCGAGGCCGATCTGGCCGCCTTCGGTCATGCGAAACACGCCCTGGGCTGCGCCAACGGCACCGACGCCCTGGCCCTGCCGCTGATGGCCTGGGGGATCGGGCGCGGCGACGCGGTCTTCGTGCCCAGCTTCACCTTCGCGGCCACCGCCGAGATCGTGCCGTGGTTCGACGCCGAGCCGGTCTTCATCGACGTGGACGCCACGACCTACAACATGGACCCCGGCCACCTGGAGGCCGCCATCGAGGCGACGCTGAAGGAAGGCCGGCTGACGCCGCGCGTGGTCATCGCCGTCGATCTGTTCGGCCAGCCCGCCGACTATCCGGCCATCAAGGCGATCTGCGACAAACACGGCCTCAAGCTGATCTGCGACTCGGCCCAGGGTTTCGGCTGCACGATCAATGGCGAGCACCCGCTGAAATGGGCCGACATCACCACCACCAGCTTCTTCCCGGCCAAGCCGCTGGGTTGCTACGGCGACGGCGGGGCGGTGCTGACCAACGACGACGACCTGGCCCAGCTGATCGATTCGATCCGGGTGCACGGCAAGGCGGTGGCGCGCGATCTGGAGGGCAAGACCTTCGATCACGACCCCAAATACCTGAACATGCGCATCGGGCTGAACAGCCGGCTGGACACCATCCAGGCCGCCGTCCTGATCGAGAAGCTGAAGGTGTTCGGCGAGGAGATCGAATGGCGCGACCGCATCGCGGCCCGCTACAACGAGGGCCTGCGCGCCCACGTCGCCGCCGTGCCGGACGTGCCCGCGGGCAATGTCTCCAACTGGGCCCAGTACACGATCGAGCATGACGACCGCGACGCGCTCGCCGCCCACCTGAAGGAACAGGGCGTGCCGACGGCGGTCTATTATCCGATCCCGCTGCACCTGCAGCCGGCCTATGACATGTATCCGCGCGGGCCGCAGGGCCTGCCGGTCACCGAGCGCCTGATGGCGCGGGTGATCAGTCTGCCGATGCATTCCGACCTGGACGAAGCGACCCAGGACCGCATCATCGCCGCCGTCGTCTCGTTCAAGGCCTGATCCGATGACCCAGCACCAGCCTGTCCTGAAATTCGGCGTCGCGGGCGCCGGCGTCATGGGCCGCAACCACGCCCGTGTCCTGTCCGACATCCGCGATGTCGAACTGACCCATGTGTTCGATCCCGACGCGGTCACCGCCGAGGGCGTGGCCGCCGCCTATGGCGCCGAACCGGTCGCCAGCATCGAGGCCTTCGCCGCCGCCAGGCTGGACGCCGCCGTCGTGGCGACGCCGAACCGGACCCACGCCGACCTGACCGTGGCACTGCTGGAAAAGGGCGTGCATGTGCTGGTCGAAAAGCCGATCGCGGCGACGGTGGAAGACGCCCGGCGCATGATCGACGCGGCCAAGGCCAATGACCGGGTGCTGATGGTCGGTCAGGTCGAGCGTTTCAATCCGGCGGTCGACGCGGTCAAGCGCGCTATCGCCGGGGACGACGTCATTTCGATCCAGATCACCCGTGTCGGCCCCTTCCCGCCGCGGATGGGCGAGGTCGGGGTGGTGATCGATCTGGCGGTGCACGACATAGACATCATCCGCCACCTGACGGAGTCCGAAATCGTCGAGGTCCAGCCCCAGCTGGCGCGCACCCGCGCCGAGCGCGAGGACACGGCCCTGCTTCAGTTCCGGCTGGCCAACGGCGCCATCGCCCACATCACGACCAACTGGGTCACACCCTACAAGGTCCGCACCCTGCAGGTGGCGACGATGAACCGGTTCGTGGTCGCCGATCTGATCACCCGTCAGGTCACGGAGTATTTCGGCCAACAGGCCGACGGCTCCTACCAGACCCGCGCCGTCAACAGCTGGCCCGCCGAGCCGCTGAAGAGGGAGCTGGAAGCCTTCGCCCACGCGATCCGGACCGGCGAACCGGCGGCGGTCACGGGCGAGGACGGGTTGCGGAACCTGGAAGTGGCGTTGCGGTGTCTGGGGGAGGGGTAAGGCGGCGATTCCGGATGTCCGGTCGGCTCGGCGCCGAAATTGGCTGGGGTCGCTTCAGGAGATCGGTGATCTCGATATTCAGAAGCGGGCTTGGCTCAATCCCGACAATGCCAACCCCCATTACTCATACGTGGAGTATGTGGCGAGCTACTTCGACGACCTGGCCCTTACCTCCGGCGGCAGCTATTCAGAACGGGTTCAAGAGGGCTTGCTGAGCGAGCAGGTGGCTGATTTCCACACGCGCTTCGACGCATATGTTGCGTGCGGGCGTTGGGATCCGGAAGGTATTCTTGCCGACCCCAAGTGGTTGGAGGTTGTCGATGCCGCCCGCTCGGCTCAGGCAAGACTGCTGGCCCTGCTCGACGACGACGCGGAGAAGGTCGCTCTGACCAAGCGGTCGCCTCATGCGATATCTGCGGCCTCCTGACCGACCGTCTACATCCCCGGCCGTTTCGCGATCAGGGCCGGCTTGTCGGCGCCGTCGGCCACGACCGCCCGCCTCGTCAGTCAGCCAAGGCGCTCCTCAAATCCGTCTGCGCGAAATCATTGCCGACATACAGCAGCGGGCAACCATACATCTCCGCCAGGGCATAGCTGAAGCTGTCTCCATAGTTCAGGTAGGCGGCGTGGAAGCCCTTGCCCCAGCGACGATAGGCGTCGGCCGCGCGCTCGGCGAAAACCTGATCCACCGGGATGACTTCGAGATTCAGTTCCGCAAGGAACGGCCGGATCGCTGCCCGGAACTCCTCGCGTGAACCCACGATCAGTGTCTCCGTCAAGGTGGCCGCAGAGATGATCAGCCGATTGTCCAGCAGCACGTCCAGGCAGGTCGGCCCCAGAGGCTGGCGCGCCAGAACCTCGATCAGGGCCGAACTATCAACGGCGATCACGCCGGCAGGCCGTCGTCATCGTAGAGGAAATCCTGGCTTCGCGCGGCGTCGAAATCCGGCGGAAGATCGCCGACCAAAGCCTGTGCGGCGCGGATCGCCGCAGCCCGCTGCTCGCGCGGTTTGCCGGGGCCGCGCACGGGAACGAGGCGAACGATCTCCTTGCCATGGCGGGTCAGCACCACGTCCTCTCCGCCTTCCGCGCGACGCACGAGATCGGTCAGATGAGCCTTGGCTTCCGATATGGCGATATGCGTCATTGTCAAAATATGGACCAATCAATGGTCCATTTCAAGATCACCCGTCCACCACCTGCATCCCCAGCCATTCCGCGATCAGGGCCGGCTTGTCCGTCCCTTCGATCTCGACCGTGACTTCGTGCTTCAGCAGCCAGCGGGTGCCGTCCCCCATTGGGCCCTTTTCCTCGGCGGACATCAGCTTGAACCGTCCCCGGACGTTCGACCCTGCTGGCACGGGCGCGAGGAAGCGCAGCTTGTCGAAGCCGTAGTTGACCCCCATCACCACACCCTCCAGCGGCGGCACGGCGTCATAGGTCATGGCCGAAAGCAAGGAGAGGGTCAGGAAGCCGTGGGCGATGGTCCCGCCGAACGGGGTCTGCGCCGCCGCCACCGGATCGATATGGATGAACTGGTGGTCATCGGTGATGTCGGCGAAGGCGTCGATGCGGGCCTGATCCACGCGAATCCAGCGGCTGACGCCGATCTCCCGGCCGATCAGGCCGGGCAGGTCGGCGACGGGGGTGGGCGTGCCCTTGCGTTCGGTGCGGCTCATGTGGGTCCTCAGGCGATGGGCGTGAAACGGTCTTCGATGATGGCGGCAAACAGCGCCGGGTCGACATTGCCGCCCGACAGGACGACGGCGGTGGTGCGGCCCCTGGTCTCCACCTTGCCGGCCAGCACGGCGGCCAGCGACACGGCGCCGCCCGGCTCGACCACCTGTTTCAGCACCCGGAACGCGTAGCGCACGGCCTCGGCGACCTCGGTGTCCGAGACGGTCTCGACGCGGTCGACGCGGCGGTTGATCGGGAAGGTCAGCTCGCCGGGCCGGTCGGTCATCAGGGCGTCGCAGATCGTGCCCGGCGCCGGGGCGTGGGTCAGCCGCTCGCCGGCGGCGAAGGAGAGCTGGAAGTCGTTATAGTGTTTCGGCTCGACCGCGATCACCGGGACGTCCGGCAGCATCGCCTCCATCGTCAGATTGATCCCGGCGATCAACCCGCCGCCGGAGGCTCCGCAGACCAGCTGGTCGATCATGCCGTCGGCCTGCTCCAGAATCTCCAGCCCGATCGTGCCCTGACCCTCGATGACGAAGGGGTCGTCGAACGGGCGGACCAGGATCGACCCCTTCGAGGCCGCGATCTCCTCGCCGATGGCCTCGCGGCTTTCCGTGTAGCGGTCGTACATCCGCACCTCGCCGCCGAACGAGCGCACGCCCTCCACCTTCACCGCCGGACTGTCGGCGGGCATGACGATGATGGCGCTGGTTCCCATCAGCTGGGCGGCCGCGGCCACGGCCTGGGCATGGTTGCCCGAGGAATAGGCCACGACCCCGCGCGTGAGCTCGTCGGGGCTCAGCCGGCTGATCCGGTTCCAGGCCCCGCGGAATTTGAAGGCGCCGGCGCGTTGCAGGTTCTCGGCCTTGAGCAGCACCCGCCCCCCCATCCGCTCATTGAGCGCCGGGCTCTCGATCAAGGGGGTGCGCACGGCCTGGCCGGCGATCTGGCGGGCGGCGTCGCGAACGCCGGAGAAGGAGGCGGTGTGCATGGGACACCCATACCGGTCCGGCCATCCCGGCGAAAGCCGGGCCTCAATGCGTCGTCCTGACGGTTGAAGGTTCATCACGAAGGACACGAAGAAGAGGCCACAAAGGGCACGAAGGGGTCCGCGCCTCTCTCCGAGCCCTTCGTGTCCTTGGTGATCCTTCGTGTCCTTCGTGATGAACCTCCCGGCCTCGAACCCGGGCTCATCGGATGCGGCTTCGCCGCGATGACCGGTTGAGTCTCCGCAAGGTCGCTCTAACCTGCCCCGATGAAGTCCCTCATCCTCGCCATCGACCAGGGCACCACCTCGACCCGGGCCATCGCCTTCGAGACCGCGCCCGAGGGCGGGTTGCGGCCGGTCGCCGTCAGCCAGATCGCGCTGGAGCAGCATTTTCCGCAGTCCGGCTGGGTCGAGCATGACGCGGCGGAAATCTGGGCCGCGACGCTGCAGACCTGCCGCGCGGTGATCGACGAGGCCGGCGGGGTCGGCCGGTTCGCCGCCGTCGGCATCACCAACCAGCGCGAGACCTCTGTGATCTGGGACGCCGTGACCGGCGAACCCCTGCACCGCGCCATCGTCTGGCAGGACCGGCGCACGGCGGACGTGACGGGCGCCCTGGCCGCCGCCGGGCACGAGCCGAGGGTGCAGACGGCGACCGGCCTGCTCCTCGACCCCTATTTCTCGGCCTCGAAATTCGCCTGGCTGCTTGACGCGGTTCCCGGCGCGCGCGCTCGGGCCGGGACGGGCCAGGTCAAGGTCGGCACCATCGAGACCTGGCTGATCTGGAAGCTGACGGGCGGCCAGAGCCACGTCACCGACGCCACCAACGCCAGCCGCACCTCGCTGATGGACCTCGCCACGCGCCAATGGCGGCCCGATCTGGCGGAACTGTTCAAGGTGCCGATGGCGGCCCTGCCGGAAATCCGCGGCTGCGCCGATCCCCTCGGCGATTGCGATCCGGCGGTGTTCGGGGCCGCCCTGCCCATCCACGGCGCGGCGGGCGACCAGCAGGCGGCCCTGGTCGGCCACGGCGCGCTCAAGGCCGGAGACGCCAAGATCACCTACGGCACCGGGGCCTTCCTCGTCGCCAATGTCGGCGCGACGCCCGTCGGCTCGACCAGCCGTCTGCTCGGCACGCTGGGCTACGCCGTCGGCGACGAGGTGGCTTACGCGCTCGAAGGCTCCATCTTTTCGGCCGGTTCGGCGATCCAGTGGCTGCGCGACGGGCTCAAGGTCCTGACCGAGTCCGGTCAGTCCGAGGCCATGGCGGGCGCCTTGAAGGACAACGGCGGCGTCTATCTGGTCCCCGGCTTCACCGGCCTGGGCGCGCCGTGGTGGGAGCCGGAGGCGCGGGGGACCATCGTCGGCCTGACCCGCGACTCGGGCCCGGCGCATCTGGTGCGGGCGGCGCTGGAATCGCTGGCCTACCAGACCCGCGACCTGCTTGAGGCGCTCGAAAAGGACGGGGCGCCGACGCTGGAGGTGCTCAAGGTCGACGGCGGCGTCACCGCCAACGCCTTCGCCATGCAGTTCGTGGCCGATATCTGCGGCGTCGTGGTCGAGCGGCCCGCCTTCCAGGAGATGACGGCCCTCGGCGCGGCCAAGCTGGCGGCGCTGGGCGTCGGCCTGATCGCCGATCTTCAGGATCATCCGGTCGAGCCGCCCACGCGCTGGACCCCGCGCATGGGATCGGACGAACGCGTCCGGCTGGCCAAGGGCTGGCGCGGGGCGGTGCGCGCGGCCATCATCGCCGCCCATCCGGAGGACGCATGACCCAGCCCGCCCTCGACGACGCTCAGGCGACCTTCTCCGGCACCCAGGCGGTGGACCCCCGCCATGCGCTGGATGAAGCCGCGCTGGACCGCTGGCTGGCGGCGAATGTCGAGGGCTACGCCGGGCCGCTGACGGTGCGCCAGTTCAAGGGCGGCCAGTCGAACCCGACCTATGAACTGGTCACCCCCGGACACGCCTATGTGCTGCGCCGCAAGCCGCCCGGGACCTTGCTGCCCAGCGCCCATGCCGTCGATCGCGAGTTCACCGTCATCTCGGCTCTGCACCGTCAGGACTACCCCGTCGCCCGGCCGCATGCGCTGTGTACGGACGATGCCGTCATCGGCTCGATGTTCTATGTCATGGACAAGGTCGAGGGCCGGGTGCTTTGGGACCTGAAACTGCCCGGGATGGAGCCGGCCCGGCGCCGCGCCGTCTATGACGCCCAGGTCGACGCCCTCGCCACTCTACACGCCTTCGCTCCTACGGCTATCGGACTGTCCGACTACGGACGGCCCGGCAACTATTTCGAACGTCAGGTCGGGCGCTGGACCAAACAGTACCGCGCCTCCGAGATCGAGCCGATCCCGGCGATGGACCGGCTGATCGAATTCCTGCCCGCCACCCTGCCGCCCGACGGCCCGACGCGGATCGTCCACGGCGACTTCCGCCTCGACAATCTGATCCTCGCCCCGGACGGGCCGCAGATTCGCGCCGTGCTGGACTGGGAGCTGTCGACCCTCGGCGATCCGATGGCGGACTTTTCCTATCTGCTGATCGCCTGGGTCATTCCGGCGACGGCGCGCAACGGCTTGGCGGGGGCCGACATCGAGGCTCTGGGCATTCCGTCGGTCGAGCAGACGGTCGAACGCTATGCGCGGCTGACCGGGACGGCGCCGGCCAATCTGGACTGGCTGTTCGCCTATAATCTCTTCCGGCTGGCGGCCATCTGCCAGGGCATCGCCGGGCGGGTGCGCGACGGCACGGCGGCCTCGAGCCACGCCCGCACCATGGCGGCCCAGGTGCCGATGCTGGCGGCGGGCGCGCTGAATTTCGCACAGAAGGCGGGGGCCTGAGGAGGGATGAGGGACTAGGGATTAGGGAGTAGGGATGAGGTCTCAGCGGGTCCTGACGGATTGAGGGCCGGTCGAGGGGTGCGCCTCTCAGCCCTAAGCCTCAAACCCTCCTACTCCCTCATCCCTAATCCCTAATCCCTAATCCCTCTCCTCACCCCGGCTCGCCCACCAGGGTGAAGGCCGCCCAATAGGCCGGATGAGCCCAGCGGCGTTCGGCGCGGACGGCGCGGATGCCCGCCTGCAAGGCCCGGGCGCGGACGCCGGGATCGTCGGCGCGGCGGGCGTCGAGGTCGGCGAAGGCCGAGGTGATCAGGGTGGTCGTGGCGGCGTCCGAGACCTCCCAGTGCGACACCATCACCGACCGGGCCCCGGCATAGAAGAAGGCGCGCGCCAGACCCGACAGCCCCTCGCCGCCGGGCCGGCCGTCCGAGGCGGCGGTGTTGCAGGCCGACAGGACCACGAACTCGGCATTGAGCTTGAGCTGGGCCGCCTCGGAGGCGCTCAGATAGCCGTCGTCGGCCTCGGTGGCCCGATCTGGCGGCGTCATCACCAGACCGGGCTCGGCGGCGGCGGAGCCCGCCATGAGGCCGTGGGTCGAAAAGACCACGAACCGCGCGCGCGACAGGGCGTCGGCGTCGACGGCCCGCACCGCGTGTTCGGTGGCTTCCGGACCGATGCGGACGAGGGCGTCGGGATAACGGGTCTTCAGGGTCTCCAGCTCCAGTTTCGAGCCGGGCAGGGAGGGCAGGGCGCGCAGCTTGCCGACATCGGCCAGCCGCCCTTCGCCCATCACATCGTCGGCCGCGGGCGAACCGCGCGTGGCGTTGACCGGCTCGCCCGTCAGCAGCGGCGCTCCGAAGGCGGCAAGCTGCAGCGCCGCGCCGCGGGTCTCCGCCCGTCGCGCCACGGCGCCGCGACGCTGCGGGCATCCGCCGCTGCGCTGGGCCGGATCGGCGACAAGGTGACACCGCAGGGCTTCGAGGCTCGACACCGACGGCAGGGTGGCCAGGGCGTAGCGGTCGATCAGCCACGGCGTCGCGGCCAGAACCCCGGGCGCATTGTCCGAACCGGTCGGGGCGGCGGTCGTCAGCACCGACAGCGGCAGGGCGGTCAGGGCGCCGGTGACGACCGAGATGAGGGTGTTCTTGCCGGCGAAGGCGGTCTCAACGGGCTGGACAAGCTCTGTATACAGACGATGCGCTGTGGCGCGGTCGAACGGCGTCGCCTGCGGTCCGGCGAACAGCAGGGGATCGACGTCCTGACCGCCGCGCACCGCGCCCGCGCTGGTCAGGGAGGCGCGCAGCCGTTCGACCGCCGCCGTCATGGCCGCATCGCCCAGGTCCTCGGCCCGCGCCCATTCGACCCGCTCGCGCGAAATGCCCCAGATATAGGTCGCCTCGGGATTGACCAGCACCAGCAACAGGCCCTCGTCGGGACCCAGCAGGGCCTGGGTTTCGGCCACCGACAGGGCGCGCGGGCTGGTCAGTTCGGAATAGGCGGGAAAGCGGGCGTCGATGTCGGCGTCCACGCCCCGCAGCCGTTCGATGGTGGTCTCCCACGCCGTGCGGGTCTCGCTCCGGGCGGTCAGCGCCGCCCTGTCGTCCGAGGCGTAGAGCCGCTCCAGTTCGCGCTCCAGCCGGTCGCGGCGTTCGATCAGGTCCTCGCGTTCTTCCGCCAGCCTGCCGAGGGCGTCGTCGCCCTGGGCGAACCGGGCCGAGACCCGGGCCAGGGCGTCGGCGGCGTCGGAGGCGATGGCCCACTGCGCCGCCTCATAGGCTTCGGCGCGCAGGGCGGCGGGCGTCTCCTGCCGCGCGGGCGCGGGGTCGGCGGCGAAGACGGCGGCGAGGGCGACGACCGAAGCCAGACACTTCACGAACCGGGAGGCGATCATCCGTTCAGGCCTCAGTTGCTCAGGACCTGGACCTTGGTCCAGACCTCGCCGCGGTTGACGATGCCGACCTGCATCCGGCCGCCGGTCCGAGGCGAGACGGTGCAGACCGGATAGTGGTCGCCGAAGCCATCGCGGCAGACCACGCCGCCGCGCGCGTCGCGCACGACCAGATCGATATTGGTGTCGCCGTCGCCGATGGCCGCGACGCGCAGGATCTCGCCGCCGCGCGCCTCGACGTCGAAGGCCCAGGATTCGCGCGCCTGCAACGACTTGACCGTCAGCACCGGTCCCGCCCCGAAGTCGGAAGATCGCACTCCGCGCGTCATCGGGCCGCGCAGCCGGTCGATGGCGTCGATCAGATCGGCATTGTCCCCCGCCATCCCCGCGGCCTCGTCCAGCAGACTGGCGGGGGTCAGGAAGGGCGTCTCCTCGTCGCCGTCGCCCCCGCCCTGACGTGTCGGCACCTCGGCCAGCAGCCGCGCCGCCATGATCAGAGCCCCGGCGTCGCCGCGGTCGCGGCCCCAGGCGGCCAGTTCGGCGGCGGTCAGCACCTGGGTCACGCCGCGCGCGGCGGGCGTCGCCCCGTCATCATCCTGCCGCGCGGTCGCTGCGGCGGCCCCGAGCAGCAGGGCGACCCCCAAGCCCGCGCCGATCCAGGTCCGTCCACCGATACGCATCACCGTTCCCGCTCGCTGCCCGGCCCTTGGTCCACGGGCCGATCATGCACTGTCCGGGTCTTTGCGAGAACAGGGATACTGACGGAAGCTGACACGGCGATCCGCCGGTTCAGAGCGGACCCTGGACCGCGGCGTTCAGGATGCACCGGTCGCCCTTGGCCTGGACCAGGATCGCCACCGCCTGACCGGGTTCGCGCCCGCCGGGCAGGGCGTAGAGGGCCGGACGTCCGGTCCAGTCGCCCAGAATTCTGACCGATCGGACCACATTGACGTGCCGCACGGTCCGCCCGCGATTGTCGCCGCGCGCGATCTCGACCTCCTGGGGGCCGGGGGTGAAGGTCACGGCCACCACCTCGGCGCCGCCTGCGGGGGCGCGCCCCGAGCCCACCCCGACGCGGTCGCCCCCGGCGCGGAACTCGATCTCGGGCGGAAACACGCGGCGGGCGGCTTCCTCGTCGATGGCGGTCCGTAGCGCCGGGGTCTGGGTCCCCGCGACCTGGCGGCGGCCGTCGATCACCACCTGGGGCGTCGAGACGTTGCGCAGCCGCAAGGGGCGACGATAGGCGCGCTGGCGCTGGGCGAACTCCGGCTTGGCGAAGGTGTCCTCCCAGCCCAGATAGTCCCAGTAGTCGACGGCGTAGGTCAGGGCGATCACGCCCGGCCCGGCGGCGACGGATTCAAAGCGGGCATTGGCCTCCGGACAGCCGACGCAGCCCTGGGCGGTGAACAGCTCCAGCACCACCGGCTCGGACGGAGCCTCCGCCACGCGCGCGCCGCGCGCCGCCGACGGTTGGGCGACGGACCCGACCGCGAGCAGAGCGGCCGCGAGGGCCGCCGCAGGGATGATCCAGCCCCTCGTGCGCATGGCGGGCAGGTTAATCACGGCAGGCG
The DNA here is from genome assembly GCA_943373195.1 of Brevundimonas vancanneytii. Classification (GTDB taxonomy): domain Bacteria; phylum Pseudomonadota; class Alphaproteobacteria; order Caulobacterales; family Caulobacteraceae; genus Brevundimonas; species Brevundimonas vancanneytii_B. The sequence goes on along the minus strand of CALSBO010000013.1, from coordinate 19,779 downwards.
AACACTCGCCGCTCATTTTCGCGTGAAGGCCGAATGCGGCGGTGGATGGCTAGACGCGGATGTCCAGCAGGGCGCCGGGACGGGTCGGTCGATCCTCCGTCGTCGCCGTCGCGGGTCGGGGCGCGGCGGCGCGAGGGGCCGGTTCCGGGGCGGCCGCCTGGACCGCGTCCAGCGCCGCCTTGAAGAAATCCGAGCGCGCGGCGCCGCGCACCGGGCCTTGTGCGGCGGGGGGCGGCGGGAGCATGGGCAGGTCGGGTCGAATCGCGCTCATCCCGGCAGGGTTAACGAAAACTCTCGGAAATGGGTTAACGCCCGGCCTGCCGAGGTGTCGCGGTCGGCAGCGGACGCGGCGGCGCCTGCATGGCCTGGACCAGCCGTTCGACCTCGGCGGGATCGATCAGCGGGCCGGACGACTTGGCCACGACCTGGCCCATGGCGTTGACGGCAAAGGTCTCGGGCGCGCCGGTGATGCCGAGGTCCAGACCGGCCCGGCCCTCACGGTCGACCAGCACCATGGCGAAGGGATCGCCCAATTCGTCCAGAAAGGCGCGGGTTTTCACCGGATCGTCCTTCCACGCCACCCCGACCACGGCGACGCCGCGCGCCTTGAGCGCCATCAGATTGGGATGTTCGGCGCGGCAGGGCGCGCACCAGCTGGCGAAGACATTGACCAGCATCGGCCGGCCCACGCCGGCCGTCTTCAGATCGAGATGGCCGGGGCCGGGCTGGTCGCCGGTCAGGATGGGCAGGACGGTCTCGGGGATCGGCTGCCCGATCAGGGCGTCGGGCCTGACCACGGGGTCGCCCTTCAGCGACCAGCCGATGAACAGCACCGCCAGGGCCGCGATCACGACCAGCGGAATCAGGGACAGCCAGCGGCTCATTCTTGAGGTCCTACCGTGCTTCGCACAATTTGAGCGCGGTCGGGCTCATCCTCCAACGCCTTGAGCTCCGCCGTCCAGTGGCGGGCGGCGATCAGGGCGCGGGCGGCCAGGGCGGCCAGAACGATCGCGCTCAATCCCCAGGCGGGCCAGACGAAGGCGGCGTAGCGGCCCATGTCGAGGTCGAACATCTCAGGCCTCCAGGGCTTTGCGGGCGCGGATGGAGAGAACCCGGCGGCGGACGATCTCCGTCCGGATCGAGGTCAGCCAGATCGCCCCGAACAGGGCGGCATAGGCCGCCATCATCATCAGCAGCGGCGTCAGATAGACCGCCGACATCGACGGCCCGTCCGCCCTCAGCAGCGAGGCCGGCTGGTGCAGGGTGTTCCACCAGTCGACCGAGAATTTCACGATCGGCAGGTTGATCAGCCCGACCAGTCCCAGCACGGCGGCGGCGCGCGCGCCCTTGGCCTCGTCGTCGATCGAGGCCCTGAGCGCCATATAGCCGAGGTAGAACAGGAACAGGATCAGCACCGACATGAGCCGCGCGTCGCCCCAGGCCCACCAGGCGCCCCACATCGGCTTGCCCCACAGACTGCCCGTGGCCAAAGCCAGCGCCGTGAAGGCCGCGCCGGGCAGGGCGGCGGCGCGGGCGGCCGCATCGGCCAGCGGATGGCGGAACACCAGGGCGAAGAAGCTTGAGACGCCAAGCGCCCCGTAAGCCATCAGGCCGAGCGTCGCGGCGGGCACATGCACGAACATGATCCGCACCGTGTCGCCCTGCTGATAGTCCTCGGGCGCGGTGAAGCTGAACCCCGTCCCCGCCGCCAGCAGCACGGCGCCCAACCCCCACAGCACCGGCGTCAGCGGCCCGGTGAAGCGCAGGAAACGGTCGGGGTTGGCGAGGAACATCCGCGTTCTCTACCGGTTGGACCGTCGGCGCGCTACGGCAGGCGAGGCCCCCGCCGTGCGCCATCGCGTCGCGACAACGTACGCCACGTCAGCCCTGCGCATTCCGGATCGCCGCCGCCCCCGCGAACGGCGTGATCACCGCCGCGAACAACACATAGGCGGCGAGGAAGGCGAGGGCGGGCGCCGGCGACAGGCCGTTCGCCGCCCGCTCCAGCGCGCCCGCTCCGAACACCACCGGCGGGATGAACAGCGGCAGGACCACGACCGCGATCAACAGGCCGCCGCGCTTCGAGCCCAGGGCCAGCGCCGCGCCCAGGGCGCCGGTCAGGGCGAAGCCGAGCGATCCGATCAGGGCCGAAAGGCCGACCAGCGGCGCCAGCGACGACGGCAGGCCCAGGGTGATGGCCGCGAGCGGGGCGGTCAGGGCCAGCGGGACGCCGACCGCCAGCCACTGGGCCTTGGCCTTGGCCAGGACGACCAGTTCCAGCGGCGCGGGGCCGAGGGCGATCAGGTCCAGGGCGCCGTCCTCGAAATCGCGCTCGAACAGCCGCTCCAGCGACAGGATCGACGACAGGGCCAGGGCCAGCCAGGCGATCCCGCCCGCGATCGGCTTGAGCCCCGCCGGATCGCCCCCCGCCGCCAGCGGGACCAGCACCGTCAGACAGAGGAAGAAGCCGCAGGCCAGCAGCGGCCCGCCGCCGCCCGCCCAGGCCAGCGCCAGCTCGCGCCGGAACAGGATCATCAGCCGACTCATCGCCCGACCCCGAGGTCGAGCGCCCGCGCGCTCACCGGCAGCGGATCATGCACGGCGGCGAGGATGGCGCCGCCCTTGTCGAGATGCGCCTGCATCATCAGCCCCACGGCCGCGCGCCAGCGGACGTCGAGCGGGGCGAAGGGTTCGTCGAGCAGCCACAGCGGGCGCGGCGCGGCGATCAGCCGGGCGAAGGCGAGGCGACGCCGCTGGCCCGCCGACAACTTGCGCACTTCCAGATCGAGCAGGGGTTCCAGCGCCAGCACATCGACCGCGGCGGCGATCCCGTCGGCGTAGGCCCCGGCCCAGCGCGCCTGGAAGTCCAGTTCGTCCCGCGCGCGGCGGGCGCCCTTCAGCCCGTCCAGATGGCCCAGCCAGTGCAGATGACGGCTCCGCGCCTCGACGGGATCGGCGTCGGCGAAGGTCACCGTTCCGGCGTCCGGTCGGATGAAACCGGCCAGGGCGCGCAGCAGCGAGGTCTTGCCCGCGCCGTTCGCTCCCGTCAGCGCCACGGCCTCGCCGGAGGCCAGGTCGAACGACAGGTCGCGGAACAGCACGCGCTCGCCGCGCGAGACCGTGAGGGCGGAGATGGTGATCATGCTCTCCCTCCCCCTTGTGGGGAGGGACGTCGGCGCGAAGCGACGACAGGGTGGGGTGTGTCAGAACTTCCCCACCCGGTCGCTTCGCGACCACCCTCCCCACGAGGGGGAGGGAGAACATGGACGCGCCCCGGAACCCTCGCTATATCCCGCCTCGCCGCAGCAGGCGTTCGCCGCGCGCGTCGGGGACCTGTGCGCCCCGCCGTCGACCGCGCGATCGTGCAACCGGATTGTCGGGCGGCGTTGACCAGAGGAAGCCTCTCCATGCCGTCGAACGACAGCCTCAAGACCCGTCAGGACCTTTCCGTCGGGCGCAAGAAATACGCCTATTACAGCCTTCCCGCCGCCGAGGAAGCCGGACTGGCCGGGATTTCCCGCCTGCCGCGCTCGATGAAGGTGCTGCTGGAGAACCTGCTGCGCAACGAGGACGGGGTTTCGGTCACCGAGGCCGACCTTAAGGCCGTCGCCGCCTGGATCGACAACAAGGGCGCGGTCGAGCACGAGATCGCCTTCCGTCCGGCCCGTGTCCTGATGCAGGACTTCACCGGCGTGCCCGCCGTGGTCGACCTAGCGGCCATGCGCGACGCCATGAGCGCCCTCGGCGCCGATGCGACGAAGATCAATCCGCTGAACCCCGTCGACCTGGTCATCGACCACTCCGTCATGGTCGACCATTTCGGCACCCCCGGCGCCTTCAACCAGAACGTCGAGCGCGAGTATGAGCGCAATATCGAGCGCTATAAATTCCTTCGCTGGGGTTCGTCGGCCTTCAACAATTTTCGCGTCGTGCCCCCCGGCACCGGCATCTGCCACCAGGTGAACCTGGAGAATCTGGCCCAGACCGTCTGGACGCTGGAAGAGGGCAAGAAGACCGTCGCCTATCCCGACACCGTGGTCGGCACCGACAGCCACACCACCATGATCAACGGCCTGGCCGTGCTGGGCTGGGGCGTCGGCGGCATCGAGGCCGAGGCGGCCATGCTGGGCCAGCCCATCCCCATGCTGATCCCGGAAGTCATCGGCTTCAAACTGACCGGCGTCATGTCCGAGGGCACGACGGCGACCGATCTGGTGCTGACCGTCACCCAGATGCTGCGCAAGAAGGGCGTGGTCGGAAAGTTCGTGGAGTTCTTCGGTCCCGGCGTGACCAGCCTGACCATCGAGGACCAGGCCACCATCGCCAACATGGCCCCGGAATACGGCGCCACCTGCGGCTTCTTCCCGGTCTCGGCCGCGACCCTCGCCTATCTGACCGCCACGGGCCGCGACAAGGCGCGCGTCGCCCTGGTCGAAGCCTATGCCAAGGCGCAAGGCCTGTGGATCGACGAGACCTCGGAAGATCCGATCTTCACCGACGTGCTGGAACTGGACATGGCCGAGGTCGTGCCGTCGCTGGCCGGGCCGAAACGTCCGCAGGACAAGGTCGAACTGACCGTCGCCGCCCCGGCGTTCGAAACCGCCCTGGGCGAGGTGTTCAGCCGTCCGGCCGACGCCCCGCGCGTCAAGGTGGACGGCGAGAAATTCGACCTCGGCGACGGCGATGTGGTCATCGCCGCCATCACCTCCTGCACCAACACCTCCAACCCGTCGGTGCTGATCGCCGCCGGTCTGGTGGCGCGCAAGGCCCGCAAACTCGGCTTGACCGTCAAGCCGTGGGTCAAGACCTCGCTGGCTCCGGGCTCGCAGGTGGTCACCGACTATCTGACCGCCGCCGGCCTGCAGGCCGATCTGGACGCCCTGGGCTTCAACCTGGTCGGCTACGGCTGCACCACCTGCATCGGCAACTCGGGTCCGCTGTCGGACAGCATCTCCAAGGCCATCAACGACAACGGCCTGGTCGCCACCAGCGTGCTGTCGGGCAACCGCAATTTCGAGGGCCGGGTGAACCCCGACGTCCAGGCCAACTACCTGGCCTCGCCGCCGCTGGTCGTGGCCTACGCCCTGGCCGGCTCGATGCGGATCGACATCTCAAAGGATCCGATCGGTCAGGACAAGAAGGGCAAGGACGTCTTCCTGAAGGACATCTGGCCGACCTCCAAGGAGATCGCCGACCTGCAGAAGAAGTCGGTCACCCCGGCCATGTTCGCCAAACGCTATGGCGACGTGTTCAAGGGCGACAAGCATTGGCAGGGCATCAAGGTCGAGGGCGGCCAGACCTACGCCTGGGACGACAGCTCGACCTATGTCGCCAACCCGCCCTATTTCGAGGGCCTGTCGATGGAGCCGGCGCCGGTCGCCGATATCGTCGAGGCCCGCGTTCTGGCCATCTTCGGCGACAGCATCACCACCGACCACATCAGCCCGGCCGGTTCGATCAAGAAGACCTCGCCTGCGGGCGCCTGGCTGACCAACCGGGGCGTCGACGCCCTGGACTTCAACAGCTACGGCGCGCGCCGCGGCCACCACGAAGTCATGATGCGCGGCACCTTCGCCAACATCCGCATCCGCAACAAGATCACGCCTGACATCGAGGGCGGCGTCACGCGCCACTTCCCGTCGCAGGACACGATGTCGATCTATGACGCGGCCATGCGCTACCAGTCCGAGGGCCGGCCGCTGGTCGTGTTCGCGGGCAAGGAATACGGCACCGGCTCGTCGCGCGACTGGGCGGCCAAGGGCACCCGCCTGCTGGGCGTCCGCGCCGTTCTGGCCGAGAGCTATGAGCGTATCCACCGCTCCAACCTGGTCGGGATGGGCGTGGTGCCCTTGCAGTTCAAGGCCGAGGGCTGGACCCGTCTGGGCCTGACCGGCGAGGAGATCGTCACAATCCGCGGCCTGTCGGACGTCAACATCGGCAAGCTGAAGCCGCGCCAAGACCTGTGGGTCGAGCTGTTCCGTCCCTCGGACGGCAAGATGGCCCGCTTCCCGGTCCGCTGCCGCATCGATAACCAGACCGAGATGGACTACTTCAAGGCCGGCGGGGTCATGCCGTATGTGCTGAGGAATCTGGCGCGCGGTACGGTGGAGTAGGCTTCACGCTGGACGAAACGACGGGGGCCGGTGGAGCGATCCGCCGGCCTTTTTGCTTGGCAGAATGCGCGTGCCCGAAGGGGCCTTTCCGGATGGCGGCTATGGGTGGAGAGCGGACTTCGCCTAATCCATCGGCATCGATGCCTTCATCGGTGCGCTATCGGACAAGGTGATTGAGAAAATCCGGTCTTGGGTGACGTGATATTTGCACATTACGTCCTTGACCCAGCCGTGGTTCACCAGCCGGATCACCCCAGTGACTACGCCATCGTCCCCTTCAGAGAGTTGCGTGTCGGCGACCTTGAAATCCCACGCTTGAGTGACGTACCTGTAAAGAGTGAAGATCGTCCATTCCCAGTCCGTCACACCGTCAAGTGTAAGGTCGGCATTGGCAGACATGGACCTTTTCACGCCGTCCCACTTGTAATCGGCAACTGCTGCGAGGTGTTCTCTTACGACTTCAACAGGATTGCTCATGGACGCACAGTATGGCCTTCAGCACAGGTCCGCTATGGGTCAAAGCGGCGCCAAGCTCGGGGCCTGAAAGCAGCCGGTCAACGCCCTCGATCCTTGTCATCCCCGACGGAGCGAAGCGGAGATCGGGGACGGTTGACCCTCTTCTTTCTCCGGCCTCCCGGACAGCCCACTCGGGCTGAGCCGGGAGCAAGACCAGGATCGCACGAGCAGTACCCGCCGGCGCCGCCGGGGCCCCAACAACCGGGGCGGCCCTGACCCGTCTCCCGGCTCAGCCCAAGTGGGCTGTCCGGGAGGGATCAGAGAACGCGCACGGTCCCCGATCTCCGCTTCGCTCCGTCGGGGATGACAAGCTCACCTCATTCGAGCGTCGATGAGCGATCAGGCGCTCTACCGCCCGAACACCTCGACCCCGATCTCGCCGCCCGTCGTCAGCCAGGCCCGTTTCATGCCCTGGCTGTTGAAGGGCTGGGCGATGGCGCCGTGGCGGTCGAGGGCGATCAGGCCGCCGTCGCCGCCCAGGGCGCCGATCTCGTCGACCACGCCCTGGGTCGCCTCGGCCAGCGACTGGCCGGCGGCGACCCGCCAACTGACCTGGGCGGTGGCGGCGACGCGCATGAAATATTCGCCCTGGCCGGTGCCGGAGGCGGCGATGCGGTCGTCGGCCCAGGTTCCCGCGGCGGGGATGGGGGTGTCGCCGACCCGCCCAGGCATCTTGCCGAACACCCCGGCGGTCGAGGTCGCCGCCGCCAGCCGGCCGTCCTTGTCCAGCACGCAGCAGCCGACCGTTCCGTGGGCCAGGGCGCCGGGCGGATGATTGTCCTCGCCCTTGCCCGCGCGGGTGTACCAGCCCTCCGGATCCTCGACCCGCTCCAGCCCCTGCGTCGCGCAGAAGGCCGCGGCGCCCTCGCCGACCAGCATGACGTGGGGGGTGTGGTCCAGCACGGCGCGGGCGGCGCGCACGGGATTGCGGAAGCCTTGCAGGGCCGCGACCGCGCCGGGACGGCGGCCGTCGCCGTCCATCAGGCTGGCGTCCAGCTCGTAGTGACCCGCGAGGTTGGGCGAGGCGCCGCGCCCGGCGATATAGAGGCCCGAATCCTCCAGCATCACCGTCGCCTCGACGGCGACGTCCAGCGCCGGGGCGCCGGCGTCCAGCAGGGCCTTCATCGTCGTGACGACCTCGCGCATGTGAGCGATCTCGCGGCTGTAGTCCTTGTCGCGCCGGGCGCCGGCGCCGCCGTGGAGGATGAGAGCCGTCATGATCGTCTCCGGATCGCCCCTTTCAAACGGGCGGGACGCTGATTAGCCTCACCCGCGACGGAACACTACCGACCAATCATCTGCCCCTCCCCTACAAGAGGGCCTCAATTAGCGCGAAGCGCGACAGGCCCTCCGAGCGAAGCGAGACCCGGAACAATGCGCGCAGTCCTGTCCAAGGCCCCCGGCGGTCCTGAAACCCTGGTGGTCGAGGAGGTGCTGGACCCCCGCCCGATGAAGGGCGAGGTGGTGATCGAGGTCCGGGCCGTGGGGGTCAATTTCCCCGACACCCTGATCATCGAGGACCGGTATCAGTTCAAGCCGCAGCGCCCCTTCTCGCCCGGCGGCGAGGTCGCCGGCGTGGTGGAGGCCATCGGCGAGGGCGTGACCGGGGTGCGCAAGGACGACCGGGTCATCGCCGTGCCCGGCTGGGGCGGCATGGTCGAACGGCTGGCCGTGCCCGCCGCCTCCGTGATGAAAATCCCCGACGCCATGGATTTCGAGACGGCCGCGGCGCTGGTCATGACCTACGGCACCTCCTACTACGCCCTGAAGGACCGGGCCCTGCTGCAGCCGGGCGAGCGACTGCTGGTCCTGGGCGCGGCCGGCGGGGTCGGCGTGGCCGCCGTCGAACTGGGCAAGGCCATGGGGGCCCAGGTCACCGCCGCGGCCTCGACCAATGACAAGGTCCAGTTCGCGCTGGAGGCCGGGGCCGACAACGGCCTGATCTATCCCTCGGGCAAGATCGACAAGGCGGCGCAGAAGGAGCTGTCGGGCGAGCTGAAACTGGCCTCGGGCCGCGACGGGCCGGATGTGGTCTATGACGCGGTCGGCGGCGACTATTGCGAGCCGGCGCTTCGGTCGATGGACTGGAACGGCCGCTATCTGGTCGTCGGCTTCCCCGCCGGGATTCCGGCCCTGCCACTGAACCTGACCCTGCTGAAATCGGTGTCGGTGATCGGGGTGTTCTGGGGCGCGGCGGTGATGCGCGACCCGGCCGCCCACGCCGCCAACATGGCCGACCTGTTCCGCTTCTGGAGCGAGGGCAAGATCCGCCCTCGCGTCAGCCGCACCTTTCCGCTGGAGCGCGCCCATGAGGCGATCCAGGCGCTGGGCGACCGTTCGGTGATGGGCAAGGTCGTGGTCACGGTCCAGTCGTGACCCTGCGGCTGTCGCCTTCGCTGGACCCAGCCACGCTCAATGCGGCCTTCAGCGTTCGCCGCCGCCTGCATATTCCCGGCGTCCTCGATCCCGGCAGCGCCGAGGCGGTGGTCGCCGCCATGGAGGCCTTCGACGGCTGGAAGGTCAGCGTCGCCGCGGGCGGCGAGACGTTCGAACTGCCCCTGACCGGCCGCGCCGCCTCGGACCCGGGCAAACAGGCCTGGATCGACCAGGCCCGCGTCGACGGGGCCGAACCACGGATGCAGTACATCTTCGACACCCGCCGTCTGGACATGGAGCCGGAGGAGGCTCCGCTCGACGCGGTCAGCGAGGTTCCCGGCTTCCTCAACGGACCGGATTTCATCGCTCTGGTCCGGGCCGTGACCGGGGACGACCGCATCGATTTCGCCGACGCCCAGGCCACCCGCTACCGGCCCGGTCACGTCCTGACCGGCCATGACGACACCGCGCACGGCAAGAACCGGCTCTATGCCTATGTGCTCAATCTGACGCGCGACTGGCGGGCCGACTGGGGCGGCGTGCTGGTCTTCGAGGGGGGCGACGGCCACATCGAGGAAGGGTTCGCCCCGGCCTTCAACGCCCTGAACATCTTCGCCGTGCCCATGCGCCATGCGGTGACCCAGGTGGCGAGCTTCGCGCCCCGCGACCGGCTGTCGATCACCGGCTGGCTGCGTTCGCATCAGGCGACCGACCCCTGATCAATCGTCGCGCAGCCGCTTCAGCGCCGCGTCGGCCAGGTCCCGGTGCCGCCGCTTGATATTGGCGCCCAGGGTGGCGATCAGGGCCGCGATCACCGCCGCGTCGTCGGTGAAGCCGATCCCGGCGAAGATGTCCGGAATGGCGTCGATGGGCAGGACGAAATAGGCCAGCGCCCCCAGCATGATCCCCTTGGCCGCCGTCGGGGTTTCGGGATCGCGGGCCGAATACCAGACGCTGATGACCTGCGACGCGAAGGGAATGCGCGCCGCCGTGCGCCGGATCTTGGGCCAGAACCCCTTCTGCACCCGCACCTCATTGACCTGCTGGATCGAGGGTACGAGGGCGCGGGACGGGTCCAGCGCCTCCTCGGGCGTGATCGGTTTGGCATTCGTGGTCATGGCGGCTAAATCCCCGCGACTGATCTCAGGTTCAATATCAACATAGGGGCTCCGGCCATGAAACTCGACGGGTCGATCGCGGCGGTGGTGACGGGCGGAGCCTCGGGCCTGGGCGAGGGAACGGCGCGCGCCATTGCGGCCACGGGGGCGAAGGTCGCCCTGTTCGACCTCAACGAGGAACGCGGCGAGGCCATCGCGGCCGAAATCGGCGGCGTGTTCTGCAAGGTCGACGTCACCGACGACGCCTCGGTCGCCGCCGCCTTCGAAAAGGCCCGCGCCGCCCACGGCCAGGAGCGTCTGACGGTCAACTGCGCCGGCATCGCCACGGGCCAGAAGACGGTCAGCCGCAAGAAGGACACCGGCGAGATCCGCGCCCACGACATGGCCGGCTTCGAACGCACCGTCCGGGTCAATCTGTTCGGCAGCTTCCGCGTCCTGTCGCAGTCGGCGGCGGGGATGGTGACGTCGGAGCCCATGGCCGACGGCGAGCGCGGCCTGATTGTCAACACCGCCTCGGTCGCGGCCCAGGACGGCCAGATCGGCCAGGCGGCCTATGCGGCCTCCAAGGGCGGCGTCTACGCCATGACCCTGCCGGTCGCCCGCGACCTCGCCCAGGAAGGCATCCGCTGCAACACCATCCTGCCCGGCATCATGTGGACGCCGATGATGGCCGGCATGGACCAGAAGATTCAGGACGCGCTGGCCGCCGCCATCCCCTTCCCCAGCCGCCTGGGCACGCCCGCCGACTACGCTTCCCTCGTGCTGGAGCTGGCCCGCAACGTCTACATCAACGGCGAATGCATAAGGCTGGATGGCGCGATACGCTTGGCGCCTCGCTGACGCGAGGAAGGGGCGCTAACGCTCGCCCCGGATTTAATCCGGGGCTCGGTGCTTGAGCGCGAGGAAAAGTGTCGGGGGGACTTGCGAGAGGTCCGGGCCGTCCGCTATACGCCCGCCTCCGACTGAAGTGCGGGCGTAGCTCAGTGGTAGAGCACAACCTTGCCAAGGTTGGGGTCGAGAGTTCGAATCTCTTCGCCCGCTCCAGTTGGAATCTGAAAAGCTCGGCTTCGGCCGGGCTTTTTGCTTTTGGCGCCATGGGCCGCCTGAGTTTGCCAAGGTTGGGGTCGAGAGTTCGAATCTCTTCGCCCGCTCCAGTCGAAGCCCAGGAAGCCGGTCCCCACGACCGGGGCTTTCTTGCTTTCTGCGCCCCGAGCGGCGTGACGGTCATCGATACTGGGACGGATGGTCCAACGATTGGGACGCATGGACGTGGGGTCGCCGGCGCACGACCCGTAGATTGCCGTTCTTCGTAATTGAAAGTGGACCCATGTCCGCGCCTCGCGTCCTGCCTTCCCCCTTGCGTCCGGCCGCGCCCCACGCGTCCCGTTATTTCGACCATCGGGCGGCGACCTGCCGCTCGGTCGAAATTCTGGTCGGCGCCGAACTGGATGTCCTTTGGTCGAATGCGGCGGCGCTGGCCCTGGTGTCGCGCCACGGTCCGGTCAGCCTGAACGACAACCGCCTGATTCTGGCGCAGCGTCGTCACGAGGACGGTCTGCGCGCCTTCCTTGCTGGTCTTCGGGAAGAAACCGGGGTCTGGGTGCTGTCCGCCGACGAGGTCTGGCTGGTGCGGGCCGAGACGATCGCGCCGCCGGACGCCCCTCCGGCCTGGCTGCTGACGTGGCAGCTTGTGACCCAGGCCGACCGCTACCTGTGGGCCGACATCGGTCTGCACCTCAGGCTGACCCCGTCCGAAACCCGGACCGTGCGAAGCCTGATGGATGGATCGACCATAGAACAGACCGCGACCCGGCAGGGGGTTTCGATCCAGACGGCGCGCACGCATGTGCGCCGCATCTACGCCAAGCTGGGGGTCAACAACCGCGAACAGTTGTTCGCGACCGTCCTGCCCTACCGCTGGGGCTGACCTCATGACCGGCCTGATTGTCGTGGCCGTCGTGGCCGCCGTCGTGACGCTTCTGTTCACGCCGGAAATCCTGACCCTTGTAAAGCGCCGCGGACGGCGAAGCGCGCGCCGGCGGGACCGCGACGGTTTCGACTGACGGCGCCGTTGCCTCCCGCCACTGAATCGCGCACCGTTCGGGACCGGTCAGGGGGCGGACCATGAACGATCAGACGCAGCCGTCATCCCGAAGCCGGCCGGTCGAGTCCCAGCGGCTGGACGCCTTCGTGGACGCCGCCTTCGCCTTCGCCGTCTCCCTGCTGATCATCGCGGGCGGCGAGCCGCTGCGGTCGTTTTCGGACCTGTTGACGGCCCTGGCGCGGATTCCGGCCTTCGCCGCCGGCTTCGCCCTGATCCTGATGTTCTGGTTGGCCCACCGGACCTGGTCCAGCCTGTCGCCGCGCCGCGACGGCTGGGCCACCGCGCTCAGCCTGGCGGTGGTGTTCTCGGTCCTGGTCTTCGTCTTCCCCCTGCGCGTCCTGATCGAGACCGCCACCCATTTCATCTCCGGCGGCGTGCTGCCGGGGCGGGGGCTGATCTCCAACTTCGAGGAACTGCGCTGGACCTATGTCATCTACGGGCTCGGCTTCGCCCTCCTGTCGGGGCTCTACGTCCTGCTGTTCGAACAGGCGCGGCGCGCCCTCGACGCCTCGGATACGGCGCGCGTCCGCGACGCCGGCCAATGGTCCCGCACCTGGCTTCTTTCGGTGGCGACGGGGCTGGCCTCCGCCGCCGCGGCCTGTTCACCGCTGCTCGCCGCGGCGCCCTGGCTGCCGGGCGTGACCTATCAGCTGATCCCGCTCGGCATCGGCCTGTTCGCCCTGTGGGACCGGCGGCAGGCGCAAAAGGGCTAGAGGCCGAGGGCCGTCCGGATGTCGCGCCAGTCGATGTATTTGAAATTCTGGGTTCCGGCGTCGTTGACGTCGTCCTGGACCACGACGACGCCCTCGGGGAAGGCGTCTCCGACCGGCCCGCCCAAGGCGTCCAGGCCGTCGGCGCCGGTGACGCGGTCGACCGCGCCCTCCCGGACCACGAAACGGCCCGCATAGACGGGGGAGGCGCCGTCGATCCGCCAGACGGGGAAGGCCGAATCCCCCTGGCTCGAACCGATCAGATAGCGGGCCGCGCCGTCCTCGATGACGGTCAGGCCCTCGGCGTCCGCGACCAGGACGCCCGCCGCGACGGGCTGGATCAGGGTCCGCGCCGCGCCCGACGCCGGGTCGAGGCCGTAACGCCACAGGCCGACGTTCTCCTCGGTGATATAGAGGGCGGCGGTCGCTTCGTCGGCGGCGCAGCCTTCCGAGATCGTGCCGATGGCGAAGCGGCGCACCTCGCGGGTCGCCGGGTTTCCGGCGGCGTCGGCCGTCAGGACGAACTGGCGCACCTCGCCCTCGTGCCCGACCAGGACGGCATGGATTTCAGCCCCGCGCCGGGCGAAGCAGAAGCCGTAGGGCTCGACCACATCGGTGGTGACCGCACCCCAGGGACGCACGCCCGCCGCCCCGGCGGGGTCGAACAGATACAGGGCGACGCCCGTCTTGCCCGGCGTCCGGTCGCTGGCCCCGAGCACCACCTGCGGCCGACCGTCCACGGTCAGGCCTTCCGTCAGATCGACATTGTTCAACAGGCCCTCGGGCAGGAACTGAAGGACGGCGCCGTCCAGGCCGTAGATGTACAGGCCGGCCTTCTTGTCGGTGCCGGCGACGAAGCCGCGCGTGGAAACCCCGCCGATGACGACGGGCGCGGCGCCGGCCCAGATCGCGGGATCGTCGGCGGCGTCCTGACCGGCCGTTCCGACCGACGGCGTCTCGAGCCGGGCCTGAACGCCGACCCCTTCGCCGATGAAGCCTTCGCCCTGGAAATCGACCTCCCGGATCGCGCAGCCGGCCAGGAGGACGGCCGATAAGGCAAGCGGGGTCAGGGTCCGGAAGAACATGGGCGCGCCTTCGGAGCGTTTGGATGGTCGCGCCAGATCACGCCGCCGGTGACCCGTCAATGCAAGCGTCGATGACGGAACGGCGACGTTCCGGCGATGGTCTGTCCGCCATCGGACAAGAGGTCACGCGGTCGTTCGAAAAACGCCAAGCCCGCGTCTCCAAAGCGTCGCGAGGGCGTCGCCGCCACGGCCTAGCTCGGCCGTCGAACCGGCGACCGTGGGGGCGGCCGGGCCATCGGGATGCCTGCCATGAAACTCGGACTTCTGCTCGGCGCCGCGCTCGCGCCGCTCGCCTTCGCCGGCGCCGCCTTCGCCCAGTCGGGTCCCGACGCCGAGCCGCAGGGCCCGGTCTCGTCGCTGGACGAGGTGATCGTCACCGGCGAGCCGGTCATGCGCGACCGCACCGACGATGTCGTGCCGACCCTGTCCTATGACCTGGAGTATTTCCAGCGTTTCGAGCCCCTGACCGTCGGAGACGCCCTCAAGCGCGTGCCCAGCGTGACGTTCCTTTCGGACATCCTGGAAGCAGACGGCGTCCGCTTGCGCGGCCTTGATCCCGGCTATACCCAGATTCTGATCAACGGCGACCGGGTGCCCGGCGCCGGAGTCGACCGGTCCTTCTTCGTCGACCGCATCCCGGCCGAACTGATCGCGCGCATCGAGGTGGTCCGGTCCTCTTCGGCCAATCGCTCGGGCGACGCAGTGGCGGGCGCCATCAACATCGTGCTGCGCGACGCCCTGTCGCTGGACGGCGGCTATGTGCGCGCCGGGGCCATTCTGTTCCCCGACGACGAGTTCGGCGGCACCTTCGGGGCGGTCTACGGCGGCGAAGCCGGGCCCGGACGCCTTTTGGTCGGCGCCAGCGTTCAGGACCGCCGCAATCCCAAGAACAAGTTCAGTCAGCGCTTCGACGAGCCCGGCGGCACGCTGGAGAATGTCGAGGTCCAGACCGACGTGCGCAGCGGCACGGACTATTCCTTCAACGCCGCCTATGAGGTCGAGGTCGGGGGCGGAACCCTGGATCTGTCCGGCGTGTTCGTCCGCACCGAGCGGCTGCAGGACGAGGATTCGATCGAGTATCGGAACGGCGTTCAGGACAACGCCAACCTGCTGACGATCAACGACAATGATGTCGATATCGAAACCGACAACCTGACCCTGCGCGCCCGCTATGAGCGCGAGATGCTCGGCGGCGAGACGCGCTTCAAGCTCGGCTATGCGTCGTTCGATGACGAACAGGCGGAGTTCGAGAACGAGGCCGAATACCTGCGCGACGCCACCCCGTTCCCGGACGAGGACCGCTTCACCGCCGATCTGGAGTTCCGCGACCTGCAGGACGAGGAGGTCTCGGTCGCTATCGAACACACCCGCCCGGTCGCCGACGGCGTCGATCTGGAATTCGGTATCCAGGCCGTCCAGAAGGAGCGCGATTCGACGACGGTGGTAGCCGACCGGGTACGGTTCAACATTCCCAACGCTCCGGCCCCGCGCCCGGCCCAGCCGCCGTTCGTGTTCAACACGGGCAGCTACATCATCGAAGAAACCCGGTTCGACCCCTATGTGATGTTCTCGGGCGAGAACGGCGCCCTGAAGTGGGAGGCCGGCCTGCGCTATGAGATGACCGACACCACCATTGCCGGGATCGACAACGATTTCGCCATGGTGCTGCCCTCGGCCAGCCTGCGCTACCGTCTGTCGGAGAGCGATCGCCTGACCCTGTCGGTGGCCCGGACCGTCCGCCGCGCCGATTTCGACGACCTGGCGCCGGTGACCTTGGAAGAGCAGCGCGGCGACAACGATTTCCGCGGCAATCCTGACCTCGAGCCCGAAACGGCCTGGGGCGTGGACTTCGGCTTCGAGCGGCGGCTGGGCCGCCGTGGCGTCGTCGGCCTCAACGCCTTCTACCGCGACGTCACCGACCTGATCGAGGACGTCAACACCGGCCTGGAAGGCAGCGGCGGACCCGGGACCTTCATCGAATCGATCGACAATGTCGGCGACGGCCAGGTCTATGGCGTCGAGTTCGACCTCTCCACGCCGCTGGACTTCATCGGCATGGAATCGACCGGCGTGTTCCTCAACGCTTCGTGGTTGGACAGCCAGGTCGAGGATGTCCTGGGCGAGCGGCGGTTCAACGACCAGTCGGACTATGTGGTGAATTTCGGCTTCACCCAGGACATCCCGAGCTGGGGCGCGGCCTTCGGGGCCACCTACCGCAAACAGGGCGACGCCTTCGGACGTGTCTTCGCTGAAGAGGTCACCACCTCCTATGGGCCGGACCTCGAGATCTTCCTCGAAAAGCGGCTGTTCGCCAACACCGTCATCCGCCTGACGGGCTCCAACCTGCTGGACAGCTCCAAGGACGAGGTGTTCGACAAGTTCGACGATCAGGCCGGCCAGATCGCCCGCGACTACGACGAGTACGAGCTGGAAACCGAAAGCGCCGGTCCGGTCTATCAGCTGGTCATGCGCGTCGCCTTCTGACCGGGCGCACACGCGAAGGGGGCCGGGCGGCGATGTCCGGCCCTTTTCGCGCACGCCGCTGTCCCGATCCCGCACGGTGACGCTGGACGGCGCCGCAAAGCCCGGCTAGGTCGCCTTTGGGGCGAAAGCGGACCGGTTCGGTTCGCCGTTTGCAAGGTGTCTCCCGGAGGGGCGCGCGTGGCGCCAGAACGGGACAGTCGGGTCGCATGTTTCTCGAAGGCCAGGTCAACTGGGTGTGGGTGTTGGGCGCGGCAGCGGCCGCGGGTTGGCTGGTCGGCCTCGTCGCCCTGTGGTTCGCCGTCACGCACCGCACGCGCCACGTCGACGCCTCGGACCAGCTGGACTTGATCCAGCGCGTCGCCGACGATTCCCAGAAGCGGCTGTTCGAGACGCTGAACGCCATTCCCGTGGCCCTGGTCGAGACCGACCGACAGGGCAAATTCGTCTTCGCCAACCGCGCCGCCCATCAGCTGCTGGGCCGCAAGGACGCCGAGCTGATCGGGCTGCGGTTCCATTCGGCCACCTGGGGCATCACCTTCCCCGACGGACGGCCCGTGCCGCCGGACCTGCTGCCCAGCGCCCGCGCCCTGCGCGGCCAGACGGTGCGCGGTTTCCAGCATCTGCTGGCCAACCCCGCCTCGCGCCGCAAGATGCTGGTCTCGGTGACGGCCATGCCGATCGAGAACGAACTGGGCCAGATCACCGGCTCGACCGCCGCCATCGTCGAGACCGAGGGCCTGCAGACCCCCGAAGTCTTCCCGCCCGAGCCTGTCGTGGCGGCCCCGTCCGACGACCTGACCCGCCGGGTCTTCGACGCCGCCTCCAGCGCCCTGGTCGTCGTCGGCGCCGACGGCGTCGTGCGCGAGGCCAACCGCACCGCCCTGCTGGTGCTGGGCCGCGCCGAGGCCGCGGGCGATTTCTCCGACCTGTTCCTGGCCGATGACGAGCGGGTCATGGGCCGCCAGGCCTTGCGCGCCGCCCTGTCCGCCCCTGCGGGCGAGGCCGAGGCCTTCGTCTCCCGCCAGGGCGCCGACGAGGGCATCCGCTGGTCCATGCTGCCCCTGAGCGACGCCGACGGCCGGGTCGACGCCCTGCTGCTGGCCGGAGAGCGGGCCGAGCCGATGAATGACGCCGGGCCCGTCGTCGTCATGGAGACCACCGCCCCGGAAGCCGTCTCCGACGAGACCCTGGCTCTGCGCGAGGCCGCCGAGGCCGCTCGCCTCCAGGCCGAGGAAGCGCTCGCCGCCGCCGCCGCCGCCCGCGAGGAGGCCCTGACCGCCCACGCCGCCGCGCGCAAGGCCGGGGAGGACGCCGAGGCCGAGCTGGCCGGGGGCCGCCGGATGGAGAGCGTCGGCCGCCTGACCGGCGGACTGGCGCATGATTTCAACGCCCTGCTGGGGGTCATGACCGGGGCGCTGGACATGATGCTGCGCCAGGCCGACGACCCGGCCCGGGTGCGCCGCATCGGCCAGGCCGCCCTGACCGCCGGCCAGAAGGGCGAACTGCTGACCCGGCGCCTGACCGCCTTCTCGCAGGGCGACGACGAGCCGGTGCTGCGCGTCCTCGACGCGGGCGTTCTGCTGCGCGGCATGGAGACCCGTCTGCGCGCCCTGGGCGGACCGGACATCGACCTGATGATCGAGGGACCGTCCGAGGCCGCGCCCGTGCGGCTCGATCCGGTCGCCTTCGAGGGCGCGGTGCGCAGCCTGACCCGGAACGCCGTCGAGGCCGTGTCGGGCAAGGGATCGGTGGCCGTGCGGCTGGAGACCATGCTCGAGGGCGGGCTTCGCCTCAGCGTGCGCGACAGCGGTCCAGGGATGGACCGCGACCTGGCCGCGCGCGCGGTCGAACCCTTCTTCACGACCCGGCAGGGCGCCGCGGGTCTGGGCCTGTCCCAGGCCTATGCCTTCGCCCGTCAGTCGGGCGGCGTCCTGTCGATCGACAGCATTCCCGGGCAGGGGGCCGAGGTGTCCATCACCCTGCCCAGCGCGGCCGGCCTTACCGACGCGGCCTGAGGCCGTCGCCTTTCCCGGTCCCCCGGCCCGGGTTATGGTGGTTAACGCGGGGGCGGTTCCTGGGGGCGGGAGGTTCGTTATGAAATTGCTGCGGTTCATCGTGATGCTGGCGGTCATCGGCTATGCCGGTTGGCTGGCCTGGCCGTTCATCTCTCCCCTGATCGAAGGCGCCGGACCCGATGTGTCCATGTCGCGCGTGGGCGCCGAGGCCGAGGCCGGCGGCGATCTGTTCGGCTTTCTGCCCATGTGGACCCTGTGGGTCGGCGCCGTGGGCCTGTACCTGATCGCCGCCCTGATGCTGGGGGCCGGAAATTCGAAGGCCGCCGTGGCCTATTTCCTCGGCTTCATCGCCGACGCCGTGCTGCGGCTGGCCATCGACCGGCAGGGCGGGGGCGACATCGCCGCCCGGTCCGGTCCGGCCACCATGGCGGCCCCCGGACCGCTCGACAGCCTGCCGGTCGATCCGCTCTGGCTGGTGCTCGGCGCCCTATTCCTGCTCGGCGTGCTGGTCGTGGTCGCCGGCCGGCGCATCCGGCGCAAACGCACGGCGGGCGAACTGAATTTCTGATCCTCGCCTGCTGACCCGGCGTCCCGGTTCCTGTATGCGCGGCGGCGGTTGACCTTTTCCCCGCCCGCGACAGACCCGAGAGATTTTCATGGCCGACGCCGCCGCTCCCAGCGCCTCGTATGACGTGGTCATTATCGGCGGCGGCCCCGGCGGGTACAATGCGGCCATCCGGGCGGGCCAGCTGGGACTGAAGGCCGCCTGCGTCGAGATGCGCGACGCCCTGGGCGGGACCTGCCTCAACGTCGGCTGCATGCCCTCCAAGGCCCTGCTGCACGCCTCGGAACTCTATGAGATGGCGGACAAGGAATTCGCCGGTCTCGGCATCGAGGTGACGCCGAAACTGAACCTGGCCCAGATGATGGCCCAGAAGGCCGACAGCGTGACGGCCCTGACCAAGGGCATCGAATTCCTGTTCAAGAAGAACAAGGTCGACTGGGTGCGCGGCCGCGGCCGCATCGCCGGGTCCGGCCGGGTCGAGGTCGCCGCCGCCGACGGCTCCACGACCGTCCTCGCCGCGAAGAACGTCGTCATCGCCACCGGCTCCGAGCCCACGCCCCTGCCGGGCGTGGCCTTCGAGGACGGCAAGGTGGTGGATTCCACCGGCGCCCTGTCCCTGCCGGCCGTGCCCAAGCACCTGATCGTGGTCGGGGCCGGGATCATCGGTCTGGAACTCGGCTCGGTCTGGCGCCG
>CALSBO010000012.1:0-50681 GCA_943373195.1 Brevundimonas vancanneytii | reverse complement strand
GAGGAACGGCGCCCTTCGACCCCTACGCCGTCCGGGCGCAGTTCCCGATCCTGTCGCGGACCGTGAACGGCCGGCCGCTGGTCTATCTGGACTCGGCCGCCTCGGCGCAGAAGCCGCGGGCGGTGATCGACGCCATGACGGCGGCGATGGAGGGCAGCTACGCCAACGTCCACCGCGGCCTGCACACCCTGGCCAATGAGACGACCGAGGCGTTCGAGGCGGCGCGCGAGAGCGTGGCGCGGTTCCTCAACGCCGGGGCCGCTTCCAACATCGTCTGGACCAAGGGCGGCACCGAGGCGATCAATCTGGTCGCGGCGGGCATCGGTCAGTCGATCCAGCCGGGCGATGAGATCATCGTCAGCCAGACGGAGCACCACTCCAACATCGTGCCCTGGCACCTGCTGCGAGAGCGGCATGGGGCGGTGCTGAAATGGGTTCCCGTGCTGGACGACGGGTCGCTGGACATGGCGGCCTATGCCGAGTTGCTGGGGCCGCGCACGCGGATGGTCGCGGTCACCCACATGTCCAATGTGCTGGGGACCATCAATCCGGTCGCCGAGATCACCCGAATGGCTCACGCCGTCGGCGCGCAGGTGCTGATCGACGGCTGTCAGGGGGCGGTGCACGCGGCGCCGGACGTGCAGGCTCTCGGCTGCGATTTCTATGTCTTCACCGGCCACAAGCTGTTCGGCCCGACCGGGATCGGGGCGCTGTACGGAAAGGCCGAGGCGCTCGAAGCCCTGCCGCCGTATCAGGGCGGCGGCGAGATGATCGAGACGGTCGAGATGGAGCGCGTCACCTGGGCGAAGCCGCCGCACCGTTTCGAGGCGGGCACCCCGCCGATCCTGGAGGCCATCGGCCTGGGCGCGGCGATCGACTGGCTGAGCCGGTTCGACGCCGCCGCGGTCCAGCGCCACGAACAGTCGCTGCTGGCCCATGTGCGAAACCGGCTGGCCGGGCTGAACTGGCTGACCGAGATCGGCACGGCGTCGGGCAAGGGGGCCATCTTCACCTTCACCGTCGACGGCGCCCACGCCCACGACATCGCCCAGGTGATGGACCGCTACGGCGTCGCCGTCCGCGCCGGCCTGCACTGCGCCGAGCCGCTGGCAAAGCGATTTGGGCTCACGTCGAGCGCCCGCGCCAGCTTCGCCCTATATAATACGACAGAGGACGCCGACGCCTTCGCCGACGCCCTGATCAAGGCCCGTGAGTTCTTTGCATGACCGACCCGACCCCCACGCTTGAAGACGACGGCGGCCGCGCCGCGGCGGTCGCGGCGGGCGCGATCTCCCAGCCCGAGCTCGACCGGCTGACCGGCGAGATCATCGCGGCCCTGAAGACCGTGTTCGACCCGGAAATCCCGGTCGACATCTATGAGCTGGGCCTGATCTACAAGGTCGATCTGTCCGACGATTTCGACGCCCGCATCGAGATGACCCTGACCGCGCCCGGCTGTCCGGTCGCCGGCGAAATGCCGATCTGGGTCGAACAGGCGGTGATGAAGGTGGACGGCATCAAGTCCGCCACGGCCGACCTGACCTTCGACCCCCCGTGGGACGCCTCCAAGATGAGCGACGAGGCCAAGCTGGCCCTGAACATGTTCTGATGAGCGCCCTCTTTCATATCCGTCATCCTCGGGCTTGTCCCGAGGACCCATCACAGACCGGACGCGAACTCCTGACGGGCTCTCGCAGCCTTGGATGCGCTACGCCGCCGACCCGAGACGATGACAAATGGGTCCTCGGGACAAGCCCGAGGATGACGGAATTGTGGATGTGTGACGGCGGGAAGATGAACCGATGAGCGACCTGCAAGCAACGCCCCGCGCCCGCCGCCCGCGCCCCGCCGTCGTCACCCTGACCGAGGCGGCGGCTGAACGGGTGCGCGCCCTGACCGAGGCCGGCGGGCACAAGGCGCTGCGTGTCGGGCTCAAGAACGCGGGCTGCGCGGGGCAGGAATACACCTTCGCCTTCGCCGACGAGATCGGGCCGCTGGACGAGGTGGTGGCCGACAAGGGCGCGACGATCATTGTGGACACCAAGGCGATCCTTTTCCTGATCGGCTCGGAGATCGACTACGAGACCACCAAACTGGCCTCCAAATTCGTGTTCCGTAACCCGAACCAGACCGACGCCTGCGGATGCGGCGAGAGCGTCACCATCATCCCGGCCGAGGCGATCGAGATCGACTGATGATCCGGCTGGAGGGGGTCACCAAACGCTTCCGGAGCGCGGCGGGCGAGCGCGTGGCGCTGGACTCGGTCGACCTCAGCGTCGCGCCGGGCCAGGTGTTCGGCGTGGTCGGCCGCTCGGGCGCCGGCAAGTCGACCCTGATCCGCACCATCAACCTGCTGGAGCGGCCGGACGTGGGGCGGGTGACCGTCGACGGGCGCGAGATGACGGCCCTGCCGCCCGCCGAGCTGCGCGCGGCGCGCCGGCGCATCGGCATGATCTTCCAGCATTTCAACCTGCTGAACGCCAAGACCGTGGCGGAGAATGTGGCCTTCCCGCTGCGGCTGGAGGGACGGCCGGCGGCGGAGGTGGACCGGCGGGTCGCCGACCTGCTGGAGCAGCTGGGCCTGTCGGAGCATGGGCGCAAACATCCGGCCCAGCTGTCAGGCGGCCAGAAGCAACGCGTCGGCATCGCCCGGGCCCTGGCCTGCGAACCCGGCGTGCTGCTGTGCGACGAGGCGACCAGCGCGCTCGACCCCGAGACGACCGACGAGATACTGTCGCTGCTGGATCAGCTGAACCGCGATCTGAAGCTGACCATCGTGCTGATCACCCACCAGATGGAGGTGGTGCGCCGCGTCTGCGACTGCGTCGCCGTGCTGAAGGACGGTCGGGTGGTGGAGGAGGGGGCGACCGCCGACGTCTTCCTGCACCCGAAACACGCCGCGACGAAAGCCATGCTGGCCGAGGGCGAGGAGGCGTTCGACGGCTCCCTGGCGCCGCCGGGGGGGCGACTGGCCAAACTGACGTTCCGCGGCGGTTCGACCTATGAGCCCGAACTGAGCCGCGTCGCGCGCTCGGTCGGGGTGGACTATTCCATCCTGTCGGGCCGCATCAGCCGCATCCGGGGCGAGCCCTATGGCCAACTGGTGGTGGCCTTCACCGGCGGCGACGCCGAGGCGGCCGTGGCGCAATTGACCGCCAGGGGCGTCACGGTTGAGGCCGCGTGATGGACGCCTTCTTCGCCAATATCGACTGGCCCGAGATCGCCCGCGCGAGCCGCGACACCCTGTTGATGCTCGGCGGGTCGATGGCCCTGACCGTGGCCTTCGGCATACCGCTGGGCGTGCTGCTGTATCTGTCCGGCAAGGGACGGCTGGCGGCCAGTCCGGTGCTGAACGCGGTGCTGTCGCTGATCGTCAACATCCTGCGGTCGGTGCCCTTCATCATCCTGCTGATCGTCATGCTGCCGGTGACGGTGCTGCTGGTCGGGACCTCGCTGGGGGTGGCCGGGGCCATTCCGCCGCTGGTCGTCGGGGCCGCGCCCTTCTATGCGCGGCTGGTCGAGACCGCCCTGCGCGAGGTCGACAAGGGCGTCGTCGAGGCGACCCAGGCCATGGGCGGCTCGACCTTCCAGATCGTCACCCGCGCGCTTCTACCGGAAGCGATGCCCGGCATCGTCGCCGGCGCCACCGTCACCGCCATCGCCCTGGTCAGCTATACCGCCATGGCCGGGGTGGTCGGCGCGGGCGGGCTGGGCGACCTGGCCATCCGCTTCGGCTACCAGCGTTTCCAGACCGATGTCATGGTCGTCACCGTCGTGCTCCTGCTGCTGCTGGTGCAGGTCCTCCAGATGCTCGGCGACCGGCTGGTCGCCTCCGTCTCCCACCGCTGATCGCTCCCCCGAAAGGCCCGCCATGAACCGCCGCTCGCTCCTCATTCTTTCCGCCGCCGCCACGGCGCTCGCCGCCTGCGGGCAGGGCGCGGACAAGGCCGCCGCCGGCGCCGGGCCGCTGCTGGTCGGGGCCACCGCCGTGCCACACGCCGAAATTCTGGAGCATATCAAGCCGCTGCTGGCCGCCGAAGGCGTGAACATCGAGATCAAGGTGTTCAACGACTACGTCCAGCCCAACACCCAGCTGGCGGAGCGGCGGCTGGACGTGAACTATTTCCAGACCAAACCCTATCTGGATGAGTTCAACGCCTCGCGCGGCTCGGACCTGATCACGGTGGCGGGGGTGCATGTCGAGCCGCTGGGGGCCTATTCGCGCCGCTTCCGCTCGCTGGCCGAACTGCCGGACGGGGCCGAGGTGGCGGTGCCCAACGACGCCTCCTCGATCGGGCGGTCGCTGATCCTGCTGCAGAAGGCCGGTCTGGTGCGGCTGAGGGACCCGGTCAATCCGCTGCAGACCCTGCGCGACATCGTCGAAAACCCGAAGAACCTGCGCTTCCGCGAACTGGAGTCGGCCACCCTGCCGCGGGTGCTGGACCAGGTCGACATGGCGGTGATCAACACCAACTACGCCCTCGACGCCGGCCTCAAACCGCGCACCGACGCCCTGACGCTGGAAGGCGCCGACAGCCCCTATGTCAACTATCTGGTGGCCCGGCCCGACAACCGCGAGGACCCGCGCGTCGTCACCCTCGCGGCCATGCTGCGCAGCCAGGCGGTCAAGGACTTCATCGCGCGGAAATACGACGGCGCCGTGATTCCGGCGGCCTGATCCATGGCCTATGACCCCGACTTCGGCGAATGGGTGCGCGAGCATTTCGAGGGGCTGGGTCCGCTCGAGATCAAGCGGATGTTCGGCGGGGCCGCTGTCTATGCGAACGGCCTGATCTTCGCCCTGCTGGACGACGGCGTCGTCTGGCTGAAGGCCGACGAGGTCAATGCGCCGCTGCTCGCGGACGCGGGATCGCGCCAGTTCACCTATCCGACGAAGGACGGGGCGATGATGGCGATGCCCTACTGGTCGCTGCCGGAGAACGCGCTGGACGATCCGGACGAGGCCGCGGACTGGGCGCGGAAATCGATCGACGCCGCCCTGCGAAAGTCGGCCGCCAAAAAGCCCCGCAAACCGAAGCCTAAGCCTTAGGCGGAGCGGCCTTCGCCCGGGCGATCTCGTCAGGCGCGAGCACCCGCACCGCCGGTGTGACCGGAGCGCCGGTGGCCTCGGCGATCAGGTCTGCGGTCTTGCCCTCCACCGCGGCCTCCAGCCGGGCGAGGAATTCCTCCTTGCCCAGCCCGGTCGGGATGGGGTCGAGGAATTCCAGCGTCGCCACGCCCGGGTTCTTGCGGAACGCCTCCCGCGGCCAGAACAGGCCCAGGTTGGTGGCCAGCGGGACGACCGGCATGTCGAAGTCGCGGTACATGTGCCAGACGCCGGAGCGGTAGCGGAATTTCTCGCCGACCTTCGCCAGATTGCCCTCGGGATAGATCAGGATCTTGCGGCCGGCGGCGTGGGCGTCGGCCGAGCGGTGCTTGAGCGCCTCGCGCGCGTCGCGGCCGCCGCAGTTGTTGACGACGATGGCCCCCAGTTTGCGCAGCACCGTGCCCAGCAGCGGAAACTTCTCCAGATGGTCGCCGGTGACGAAGGCCAGGTCGTCGAACTGGTCATAGACGCTGAACCCGTCGCCCCAGCTCTGGTGTTTGGCGGCGATGATGAAGGCGCCCGTCGGCAGCCGTTCCTTGCCCCGCGCCTGAATGTGGATGCCCGCCAGGACCCGCATGGCCTGCACCATCCGCTTCACATAGCGGCGGATGATCCAGGTGGTCGCGCCGCGACCGGGGGTCAGGGCCGCGAAGGCCGCCGCGGCGGTATAGACGATCGACAGGACCCAATAGGCGACGTTGAAGGCGAAGCTGCGCATGGGTCCACTATGACGCGAAACGGCCGGTGTGAAAGGCGTCAGGCGGCCCGGTCCAGACGGTCGGCGCTGGTGACGCGGTTGCGACCGGCGTGTTTGGACGCGTACAGGGCCGTGTCCGCGCGATCGAGCAGGGACGAGGCGGTCTCGCCCTTCCGCCGCTGGGCGAAGCCGGCCGAGAGGGTCACCGCGCCCAGTTCGTCATCGGTCGAGCGGCGGCGCAGCGACCGCGAGGCGATCTCCTTGCGGACCGCCTCCAGCGCGTTCTCGACCTGGCTCAGGCTTTCGTGCGGGAAGATCATGGCGAACTCCTCGCCGCCGTAGCGGGCGGCGATGCGCGGCGCCTTGGCCACCCGGCCCATGACGCTGGCCACATAGCGCAGCACCTGGTCGCCGGTCTGGTGACCCCAGGTGTCGTTGAACCGCTTGAAGTGATCGATGTCGAGTACGGCCAGGGTCAGGGCGCCGCCCTCGGCCTCGGCCTGGGCGCAGGCGTTCTCCAGATGCTCGTCGAACGCCTTGCGGTTGGCCAGATTGGTCAGGGCGTCGGTCATGGCGTCGCGGCGCACCTGCTCCAGGTGCTCGCGCAGGCGCGCCACTTCACGGGTCGAGACGTCCAGCTTCTTCTCCAAGGTCTCGTTCTCGCGCTGCACCCGGCGCGTGGCGGTGGTCAGACCGGAGACGATGGCCTTGAGGCCCTCGCCGTCTCCCGCGCTCTCGATGCTGGTGGCGGCCTTGTCCAGCGTTTGACCGTAGGCGGTCTGCGACTTGTGCGCCTTGGCGATGGCCTCGGAGACGCTGGACAGTTCGCGGTCCAGCACCCGGCCGGCGTCGCGGATTTCCTCGGTCAGGCGGCCGCGCGGCAGATACTCGGCCGCCAGCATGTCGGCGGTGGCCTCGGTGAAGGGCTCGGCGGCGGCCAGAATACGTTTGATCTCGCGGCCCAGGGCGCCGTCCGGATCGCCCAGATAGTGGACCCAGATCTCGAAATTCAGCGGCGTCGGCCAGACGCCCGCCTCTTCCATCGCCTCGATGACCCGGCGCGCCAGCCCATAGGCTTCCGGACCCCGAAGCGTGGTTTCGAGCTGAGGCGCCATCAGAATTCCCCGACAGACCGCTCACGGGCGGCCACTTGTCCGGTGACGCTATGCGCGGTTCCGTAACGGGGGGTTAAATCCGGTCCCAGAACGCCGATTTGGCTGACGATTCAACCCTTGATGGATACCGGCCGGCGCAGGAAGGCTGGAACATCGCCTTCGCCGAACGGACGGCCGTTCGAACGCTGCGGTTCAACCGCGACGCTGTCGCCCCGACGGTCCGCCTGACGCAGATGGGTTTCCCGAACCGGACGGTCCTGCGAAGGCGCCGCGGGCGCCTGAACGGCGACCGGAGCGGTAGCGGCAGCCGGAGCCGGAGCCGGAGCCGGAGCCGGAGTTTCGGTCGCGACGGGCTTGGCGCCGCGTCGGCTGCGCGTGCGGCGCGGTTTGGTGGCATCGAGGGTCGCGACCTCGATGGCCGGGGCCTCCACGGCGTATTCGGCCGTCGCGGGCGTTTCCGGCGTGGATTCGGCAGCCGGGGTGGTTTCAGGGGCGGCGTCCGGCGCCGTCTCGCGCGGGGCGCGGCCGCGACCGCGGGCCGGTTCACGCACGGGGCGACCCGAATCGCGGCGCGACGAGCCCTTGCCGGGGGCGAAGTCGACGCCGTCCAGCACCAGCTCCTCGGGCGCCATCTTGATCAGCTTCAGGACCTTGTCGAGCGAGCGGTCGTCGGCCGGGGTCACGATCATGAAGGTCTGGCCGGTCTTGCCGGCGCGGCCGGTGCGGCCGATGCGGTGGACGTAGTCGTCGGCGTGGTGCGAGACGTCGTAGTTGAAGACGTGGCTGACGTCGGGGATGTCGAGGCCGCGCGCGGCGACGTCCGAGGCGACCAGAAGTTTCAACTCGCCCGAGCGGAAGGCGGCCAGGGTCTTCATGCGCAACGACTGGTCCAGGTCGCCGTGGATCGGCGCGGCGTCGAAGCCGTGCTGCTTGAGCGACTTGGCCACCACATCGACTTCGGACTTGCGATTGCAGAAGACGATGCCGTTCTTGACGTCGGCACGACCGATCAGGGCGCGCAGGGCGGCGCGCTTGGCCTTGGGATCGCTGGACGGGATACGCACCAGATACTGGGTGATGGTCTCGGCCGTCATGGCCGGGCGCGAGGCCTCCAGCCGGGTCGGGTCCTTGAGGAACTGGGTCGTCAGCCGGGTGATCTCGGGCGGCATGGTCGCCGAGAAGAACAGGGTCTGGCGGCGCGGCGGCGTCAGTTTGAAGATTCGCTCGATGTCGGGGATGAAGCCCATGTCGAGCATGCGGTCGGCTTCGTCGACGACCATGATCTCGACGCCGGTCAGCAGCATCTTGCCGCGCTCGAACAGGTCCAGCAGGCGGCCGGGCGTGGCGATCAGGACGTCGACGCCCTTGTTCAGAAGGGTCACCTGGTCGCCCATGGAGACGCCGCCGATCAGAAGCGCCCAGGTCAGTTTGGTGCCCTTGGCGTATTTCTCGAACGAGGAGGCGACCTGGTCGGCCAGTTCCCGGGTCGGAGCCAGCACCAGGGCGCGAGGCATCCGCGCCCGGGCCCGGCCCGAACTCAACCGGTCGATCATCGGCAGGGTGAAGGCGGCCGTCTTGCCGGTGCCGGTCTGGGCGATGCCCAGCACGTCGCGGCCCGCGAGGGCGACCGGAATGGCCGAGGCCTGGATGGGGGTGGCGGTGGTGTAGCCGGTGTCGGCGACGGCCTTGAGAGTCGTGGGCGAGAGGCCCAGCTGGGAGAATTCGGTCATGGGTCCTTGGAACTGGAAGAAGGACGTCCCGCGCATCGGGCCGTCGTGCGATGTCGCGGAACCGCCCTGAATCTCTGGGCGAGCGGGCGGCGCGAATTCGCCAGTCCTATCCCGAACGTGCGCCGCATATAGAAGCCCCCACGCCAGAGTCAACTATTCGTGTGCTGCGTGTCGGGGCTTGGCATTCCCTAACCGATTGTTAATAGTCCGCGGCGGGAAGGGTTGAATTGAGAGCATACCATGCTGCGAGCGCTCGTCGTCGCGACCTTGGCTGTCGCGTGTCTGGCCGCGGGCCCGGTTCGGGCCGAAATGAACTCCGTGTTCGGCAATACGGTGGTGTCGCGCTACCCCGATGGAGGCTGGGTCAAACACTGGTTCAACCCGGACGGCACCTATGCGGCGCAATTCTCCGACGGACGGCGGCTGGCGGCGCGCTGGTCGGTCAGCGGGGAACGCGTCTGCCTGACCAATATGCGGCCCTATATGCTGATCCCGCGCTTCTGCACCGAAATGGTCGAGGCCGAGATCGGCGGGACTTGGCAGTCCCGTGATCCGCTGGGGCGCCGGGTGCAGAACGTGCTGGTCGCCGGCCGCAATCCGTAGTCGCCAATCTCCCCTGCGGGTTGCGCGCGCTCGCCGGACGGCCTCACGGGGTTAGCGTGCGCGAGTAAGCCTCGGGGGAGGGCGTGTGCGTCTGTTTCTGATCGCCCTCACGGCCGCCTTCGCCGTCTGGCTGCCGCGCGCGCCCGCCGAGGGCGGCGAGAGTCCTTATCGGCCCGCGCCGACCCTTCAGGCGGGCCAGGCGATCCTGACCCTGCCGCCGGGGCGCTACGGCTCGATCCAGCACGTGCGTACGCCGCTGCCGCCCAAGGCCGTCGCCCTGACCTTCGACGACGGTCCCAGTCCGCAGTACAACGACCGGGTGCTCGACATCCTCGACGAGCGCGGGATCAAGGCGACCTTCTTTTTCGTCGGCCAATGGGTGCGGATGCATCCCGAACAGGTGCGCGAGGTCGTGCGCCGGGGGCACAACGTCGCCAGCCACAGCTGGTCGCATCCGACCTATCTCCGCCACTGGGCGCGCGAGGCCCAGGTCAGCGAGGTGCGCAAGAGCTACGCCGCCCTCGAGGCCGCCCTGGCCGACGCCCCGCCGGAGGATCGCGCCCGGATCGAACCGATGTTCCGCTTTCCGGGCCTGGGCGAGGGGGCGTATATGGCCGACTGGCTGAACCGGCGCGGGATCATCGTCGTCTCGGCCGAGGCCGGCACCGACGACTGGCGCGGCTATTCCGCCGAATCGATCACCCGCATCACCCTGAATGCGATGGAATCCAACCAGGGCGGGGTGCTGATCCTGCATGAGACCCGTCCGCAGATGATCCAGGCCCTGCCGGGCCTGCTGGACGAACTGACCGCGCGCGGTTTCACCTTCGTGCAAATCACGGCGGGGCCGGAGGGACGCGAACGGGCGCTGGCGGCGGACGATCCGGTGCTGACGCGACGATGACGGGGACGCCGGACCTTTCCGGCGGGGCGCCATTCCCTGATGTCGATATCAAAGGGAATGGCGCGAGTGACGGGACTCGAACCCGCGACCTCCGGCGTGACAGGCCGGCACTCTAACCAACTGAGCTACACCCGCGTATTCCCGACGCGAAGCACTGCTCCGCGGCGAGGGGCGTCGTTTAGGCGGGGGGGCCGCGCACTGTCAAGCGCGTCCGGAAATGAAATCGACGATCAGCGCGGCGCCGCCCCCGGACCGGCCGTGGCGGCGGCTTGCGGCGAGGCGACCGGGCCGGACAGGCCGCCGTCGGCGGGCAGCTGGGCGGCGATCGCGGGCGGCGGCGGGGTGTAGTGAACGCCCACCCCGGGGCCGAGCGGCAGGTCCAGCGCGACCCACAGCGCCACCATGGTCAGGCCCGCGACCAGGAAGGATCCGGCATAGGGCAGCATGGTGGACATCAACGATCCCAGGCCGAACCGCGGGTCCCATCGCTGGGCGAAGGTCAGGATCAGCGGGAAATAGCTCATCAGGGGCGTGGCGATATTGGTCACCGAATCGCCCATCCGGTAGGCGGCGGTGGTCATCTCCGGGCTGATGCCCAGCAGCATGAACATCGGCACCACGATGGGGGCCAGCGCCGACCATTTGGCCGAGGCCGAGCCGACGAACAGGTCGAAGAAGCAGGACACCAGCACCACGCTGACCAGCAGCAGGGGCGCGGGCAGGTTGATCCGCTGCAGACCCTCGGCGGCGTTGATGGCCAGGATCGGCCCCAGACCCGACCAGTTGAACATGGCCACGAAATGGGCGGCGAAGAAGACCAGCACGAGATAGGGCGCCAGCTGGACCAGCCCCTCGCGCATCATCCGCACCAGGTCGCGGTGGGTCTTGACCGATCCCGAGCCCATGCCGAACGCGGCGCCCGCCACGAAGAAGGTCAGGGCGAAGAAGGCCGCCAACGACTTGTAGAGCGGGTTCATCCGCTGGGCGGGCTCGGCCGCCGCGTCGATGAAGGGCGATCCCGGCAACAGGGTGATGGCCGTCCACAGGGCGATCATCCCCAGCAGGGCCAGGCCGGCCCAGGCGAGGCCCTTCTTCTCGCCCGCGGCGAGGGTCTGTTTCTCCTCGGCGGTCGGAACGGGCGTGTCGCCGGCCGGTTTCCAGACGCCGAGGCGCGGCTCGATCACCCGGTCGGT
Source organism: Brevundimonas vancanneytii (assembly GCA_943373195.1). GTDB lineage: Bacteria > Pseudomonadota > Alphaproteobacteria > Caulobacterales > Caulobacteraceae > Brevundimonas > Brevundimonas vancanneytii_B. Next base: position 39,332 of record CALSBO010000012.1, on the reverse strand, counting down.
CAGGAACCAGATGATCGGGGTGAAGACGAAGACGACGCCGAGGATGAAGAACCAGTTGCCGGCGATGGTCACCGAATAGGAGGGGTCGATCAGATGGGCCGCGGGCTCGGTGATGCCGAGCAGCAGGGCGTCCTGGGCGCCCGGCACCAGATTGCCCGCATAGCCGCCCGACACCGCCGCGAAGCCGGCGGCCAGTCCCGCCAGCGGATGGCGTCCCGCGGCGGCGAACATCACGGCCGCCAGGGGGATGACCACGACATAGGCCGAGTCCGAGGCGTGGTGGGAAACCATGCCGGCGATGGCGATGACCGGCGTCAGCAGCAAGGCGGGGGCTCGCGTCAAGGCCGCGCGGATGGCGGCGATGAACAGGCCCGACCGCTCGGCCACCGAGGCGCCGTAGATGATGGTGACCACGATCCCCAAGGGCGGGAAATCGGTCAGGGTCTTGGGCATGCCGATGATCAGCTTCTCGAGATTGCCCGGCGACAGCAGGCTTTGGGCCCTGAGCGTATCGCCGGTCACCGGATTGACCGCCGACCAACCCAGCCCCGCGCCCACGAGGCTCAGTACGACCAGGGCGCCGATCAGCCAGAGGAACAGGAAGACGGGATCGGGCAGCTTGTTGCCGACCCGTTCGATGCCGTTCAGCACCCGGTTTCCGATGGCCATGACATCTCCTGATCGCAGCGTCGATCCATAAGGCGGACACAGGCTGGCTTGGCAATCCTGGACTCCGGACAACGGCGAAATACATGCGAACCGTTCGCAAGAAAAACCTTTCGTCACATGGGTTTGAACGGGGGTTTGAACGGGCGTGGTTCCAAGGCTAGAAAGCGCCGAATCCGCCCCTCCCTTTGACGGCGGACAAGGTCCCTTCCGGATGAACGCATTCCTGCTCGAATATCTGCCGATCGTGATCTTTCTCGGGATCGCGGCGGTGCTCGGCCTCGGCTTCATGGTCGCCGCCTGGGCGCTGGCGCCCCGGAACCCCGACTCCGAGAAGCTGTCGGCCTATGAGTGCGGCTTCAACGCCTTTGACGACGCGCGCATGAAGTTCGACGTGCGCTTCTATCTGGTGTCGATCCTGTTCATCATCTTCGACCTGGAAGTGGCCTTCCTGTTCCCCTGGGCGGTGTCGATGTTCGACCTGTCGCGGTCGGGCATGGTGTTCGCCTTCTGGTCGATGATGGTCTTCCTCGGCGTCCTGACGGTCGGTTTCATCTACGAATGGAAGAAGGGCGCGCTCGAATGGGAGTGACGACCAACACCGTCCCGCTGATCGGGGTCGGCAACCAGGGCAGTTCGCCCGTGGGGCCGGCGGCGTCCTCGCGGCTGGCGACGCCGATGAGCACGACCATGTTCAACACCGGCGCCCGTTCGTCGGTGGAGGGCTATGACCCGGCCATCCACGACAAATTCTTCGAGGCCGTGAACGCCGAACTGGGCGAGCGCGGCTTCATCACCACCTCGCTGGACGACGTCATCAACTGGGCCCGCACCGGCTCGCTGATGTGGATGACCTTCGGTCTGGCCTGCTGCGCCGTGGAGATGATGCAGGCGTCGATGCCGCGCTTCGACATGGAGCGGTTCGGCATGGCCCCGCGCGCCAGCCCGCGCCAGTCGGACCTGATGATCGTGGCCGGCACCCTGACCAACAAGATGGCTCCGGCCCTGCGCAAGGTCTACGACCAGATGCCGGACCCGCGCTACGTCCTGTCTATGGGCTCCTGCGCCAACGGCGGCGGGTACTACCACTATAGCTATAGCGTGGTTCGGGGCTGCGACCGGGTCGTGCCGGTGGATGTCTATGTGCCCGGCTGCCCGCCGACGGCGGAGGCGCTGCTGTACGGGCTGCTGCAGCTGCAGAAGAAGATCCGCCGCACCGGGACGATCGACCGATGAACGCGCTCGCCCGCATCCAGGAGATGGAGACCGCCCTGACGCCGCTCGGGACCGAGATGGTCGGGGCGCTGGGCGTCGAGGCCCAGGTGGCGTTCGGCGAACTGACGCTGATCGCCGAGCGGGACAGCATCCTCGAGGTGCTGACGGCGCTGCGCGACCGGTTCGGCTTCCAGCAGCTGCTGGATGTCTGCGGCGTTGACTTCCCGGACCGCGAGGAGCGGTTCGAGGTGGTCTATCACCTGCTGTCGATGACCCGGAACGCCCGCGTGCGGGTCAAGGTGACCACGGACGAGGTCCAGCCGGTGCCCAGCGCCGTGGGGGTCTATCCCTGCGCCGACTGGTTCGAGCGCGAGGCGTTCGACATGTACGGCATGCTGTTCTCGGGCCATCCGGACCTGCGCCGGCTGCTGACCGACTACGGTTTCCAGGGGCATCCGCTGCGCAAGGACTTCCCGATGACGGGTTATGTCGAGGTGCGGTACGACGAAGCGCAGAAGCGGGTGGTCTATGAGCCCGTCAAACTGACCCAGGAATTCAGGAACTTTGACTTCCTCTCCCCGTGGGAGGGGGCGGAGTATCCGACCACGGTGCTGCCGGGCGACGAGAAGGCGGTGGCCGGTTCGGCCGCGCCGCCGCCCAAGGCGGGAGCATGACCATGAACCGCACCGCGATCCGATCGGCGTCATCCTTCTTCCTGGTGACATTTTCGACGGCCTTTCTGTTCACGCTCGGCGCACGGCTGACCGGCTGGTTCACGCGGGCGCCGGAGGTCGATTCCACCCAGCTTCAGAGCCTCGGCGTGGCGATCATGGTCGCCGTCGTGGCCCTGGCGGTCGGGGCGGGTATCCGCCGGCTGTCGGCCGGCGAGTTGCAGAGCGCGCTTCTGGGCGCCTCGGCGGTGCTGCTGTCGACGCCGCTGGCGCTGGCGGTGCTGACCGGCAACTGGGAGCTTTCGACCGCCGCGGTCTCGGGCATGGGCGTGCTGACGCTGGCGCTCGGCTGGCTGGTGGCGCTGACGCGCAAGGCGCGCTCGCACGACGAGGATTCCGCTGATGGCTGACGGCCACGCTCCCCAGACGCCGATCGGCGCCACCGATATCTTCGATGACGGCCTGACCGACCACGCCCGGGCGCTGGACGACCGGAAGTTCACGATCAATTTCGGCCCGCAACACCCGGCCGCGCACGGCGTGCTGCGTCTGGTGCTGGAGCTGGACGGCGAACTGGTCACCCGCGTCGATCCGCACATCGGCCTGCTGCACCGCGGCACCGAAAAGCTGATGGAGGCCCGGACCTACCTCCAGAACGTGCCCTATCTGGATCGTCTCGACTATGTCGCGCCGATGAACCAGGAGCACGCCTTCTGTCTGGCCATCGAAAAGCTGCTGGGCGTCGACATCCCGTACCGGGCCCAGCTGATCCGGGTGCTGTATTCCGAGATCGGCCGCATCCTCTCGCATCTGCTGAACGTGACGACCCAGGCCATGGACGTCGGCGCCCTGACGCCGCCGCTGTGGGGGTTCGAGGAACGCGAGAAGCTGATGGTGTTCTACGAGCGCGCCTCGGGCGCCCGTCTGCACGCCAACTATTTCCGGCCCGGCGGCGTCCATCAGGACCTGCCCTCGGACCTGATCGACGACATCGGCCGCTGGTGCGCCGAGTTCCCGGCGGCGCTGAGGGACATCGAAAGCCTCGTCACCGAGAACCGCATCTTCAAACAGCGCAACGTCGACATCGGCGTGGTGTCGAAACAGCAGGCGCTGGACTGGGGCTTCACCGGGGTGATGCTGCGCGGCTCGGACATCGCCTGGGACCTGCGCAAGTCGCAGCCCTACGAATGCTACGCCGACCTGGAGTTCGACGTGCCGGTCGGCAAGCACGGCGACTGCTGGGACCGCTACCTGTGCCGCATCGAGGAGATGAAACAGTCGGTGCACATCATGGAGCAGTGCATCCACAAACTGCGCAACTGCCCCGGCGAGCCGGTGATGGCCGAGGACAACAAGATCGTTCCCCCGCGCCGCGGCGAGATGAAGCGGTCGATGGAAGCCCTGATCCACCACTTCAAACTCTACACCGAAGGCTTCCGCACGCCCGAGGGCGAGGTCTATGCCTCGGTCGAGGCGCCCAAGGGCGAGTTCGGCATCTATCTGGTCAGCGACGGCACCAACAAACCGTACCGGGTCAAGATCTCGGCCCCGGGTTTCCGCTCCCTGCAGGCCATGGACTGGATGAACCGCGGCCACATGCTGGCGGATGTAAGCGCCATCCTGGGGTCGCTCGACATCGTGTTCGGGGAAGTGGACCGGTGATGCTGGACTGCGATCCCGCCGCCGTCGTCGATCAGCAACTCGCCGCATGGCGAGCGCGCGATGCCGTGGCCTTCGCGTCGCACTACGCCGCCGACGCCGTGATGACGGACCACCCGGGCGTGGTGACCTTCAGCGGCCGCGAGGCCATCCAGGCGCGCTATGCCCAGGCGTTCGAAGCGCGGGGACCGGCGGAAGTCGTCATCGAAGCCCGCATCGTTTCCGGCGACTACGTCATCGACGACGAGACGGTTTCGTGGGCGGGGGGCGGCGGACGCGGCGTCGTCATCTACCGCGTGCAGACCTGCCTGATCACCCGCGCGGACTATCTGCCGTTCCAGCGGACGCAGGCCGCGACGGGGGCCGCCGAATGAGCGCCTTCGCCGTCGATCCGGTCTTCACCCAGCTGCAGGCGATCGCCTTCGCCGGGTTTCTGACGTTCGCCGTCCTCATGCAGTTCGCCTTCTCGCCCAAGCGGCGGGCGGTGATGGGCGGGTTCAGGTTTGCCCTGGCCAGCGCGGTGATCTCCGCGCCGGGGTTCGCGGGCGTAACGCTGGTGCGAGGCGCCTACCGGCTCGGCTATCTGGAAGAGGGCCGGGGCTTCTGGGAGGCCAATCTGCGGTCTCTGGTCTGGATGAGCGGGGCGATCTTCGTCGGCCAGATGGCCGTGCGTTTCCTGCCGCCGCTGTCCTGGCTGTCGCGCGACCTGCGCGACGCCGGCCGCGCGGTGTGGAACGAGCGGCTGGGCCGCTGGCTGGGGAGGACGCGATGAACCAGCCCATCCCAACCCCGTCATCCTCGGGCTTGTCCCGAGGACCCATGGCGGCGACCAACGCAAGATTTCGACGGGCGTCCATGACTTCGGCGCGCGGCTTTCATCCGTCCATGCGGCGGGACAATGGGTCCTCGGGACAAGCCCGAGGATGACGGAGTTTTGGACACGATGAGCGTTCGTCGTCTCGCCAAGGTACAGCCGGCCTCGTTCGCCTTCTCGAAGGCGACGAAGGCGAAGTGCGACTGGTGGATCGCCAAATATCCCGATGACCGCCGCCAGTCGGCCGTGATCCCGATCCTGTGGCTGGTCCAGAAGCAGGAGGGCTGGTGCTCCGAGCCGTCGTTGCGCGCCATCGCCGACCTGCTGGGCATGCCCTACATCCGGGTGCTGGAGGTCGCTACCTTCTACACCATGTTCATGCTCGAGCCGGTGGGGACCAGCGCCCTGATCCAGGTCTGCGGCACGACGCCCTGCATGTTGCGCGGCGCGGGCGAGCTGATGGCCGTCTGCAAGAAGAAGATCGGGCCGAAGGACGTGCTGAGCGCCGACGGCCGCTTCACCTGGCAGGAGGTCGAATGCCTGGGCGCCTGCGCCAATGCGCCGATGGCCCAGATCAACGACTACTATTTCGAGGACCTGACCGCCGAGACCATGGGCCAGATCATCGACGACTTCGCGGCGGGCAAGAAGCCCAGGCCGGGCAGCCGCGTCGGCCGCACCAGCTCCGAGCCCGAGGGCGGCGCCCTGACCCTGACCGATCCGGCCCTCTATGACGGCTCGGCGGGCAAGACGATCAGGAAACTGCCCAACAGCGAACCGGTGACGGTATGACTATTTTTGTTCCGCTCATCCCCGCGAACGCGGGGACCCAGTTCTTTCGTGGGGCAGTCTGCGTGGGATCGCCGTTGTACGTGCTCGGCTCGACCGATCGCCCAAATCACTGGGTCCCCGCGTTCGCGGGGATGAGCGGGAATTTGTGATGAGCGAGCCCGATCTCACTGACGACGCCAAGGTCGCCGAATACCGCGCCGAACTGCGCGCGGTCGGCCGCCACCAGCGGCTGGCCGGTTTCGTCCTGGTCCTGGCGGGCGCCGTGGCCGTCTGGGCCTCGACGGAGGCTGGTGGTGCAGCCCAAGCGGTGCTGTATTTCGGTTACGCCGCCCTGGCCGCCGGCTGGGCCCTGATGCTGGCCGCCATCTTCCTGCGCACCCGCTATCACCGCCAACGTATGCGGGAGACGAACTGAACCATGGTCGGCATCCTCGAAGACAAGGACCGCATCTTCACCAACCTGTACGGCTTCCACGACTGGACGCTCGAGGGGGCGAAGAAACGCGGCGCGTGGAACGCGACCAAGGACATGCTCGACCTCGGGCGCGACTGGATCATTTCCAACGTCAAGAACTCGGGCCTGCGCGGACGCGGCGGCGCGGGCTTCGGCACGGGACTGAAATGGTCGTTCATGCCCAAGGAGCTGAAGGACCGGCCGCACTATCTGGTCGTCAACGCCGACGAGTCCGAACCCGGGACCTGCAAGGACCGGGAGATCATGCGCCACGATCCGCAGCTGCTGATCGAGGGCTGCCTGATCGCCAGCTTCGCGATGCAGGCCCACGCCTGTTACATCTATCTGCGCGGCGAATATGTGCTGGAACGCGAGCGCATGGAGGCGGCGGTCAAGCAGGCCTATGAGGCGAAGCTGATCGGCAAGAACAACGTCCACGGCTGGGATTTCGACGTCTATATCCACCACGGCGCAGGGGCCTATATCTGCGGCGAGGAGACGGCCCTGCTGGAGAGCCTGGAGGGCAAGAAGGGCCAGCCGCGGCTCAAACCCCCGTTCCCGGCCGGCGCCGGCCTGTACGGCTGCCCGACCACGGTGAACAACGTCGAGTCGATCGCGGTGGTGGGCACCATCCTGCGCCGCGGGGCCGAGTGGTTCGCCGGCTTCGGCCGTCCGAACAACACCGGCACCAAGATCATGTCGATCAGCGGCCATGTGAACCGGCCGTGCAATGTCGAAGAGGCGATGTCGATCCCTCTGCGCCAACTGCTGGAAGAGCACTGCGGCGGCGTGCGCGGCGGCTGGGACAATCTGAAGGCCGTGATCCCCGGCGGCTCGTCCGTGCCGCTGATCACGCGCGAGATGTCGGAAGTCGCGCTGATGGATTTCGATTCCTTGCGCGACATGCGCTCGGGTCTGGGCACGGCGGCGGTCATCGTCATGGACCAGTCGACCGATCTGGTCCGCGCCATCGCCCGCATCAGCTATTTCTACAAGCATGAGAGCTGCGGCCAGTGCACGCCCTGCCGAGAAGGCACGGGCTGGATGTGGCGCGTGCTGGAGCGGATGGCCGTCGGCGAGGCCGACCCGTCCGAGATCGACCTGCTGCTGGAGGTCTCGACCCAGATCGAGGGCCACACCATCTGCGCCCTCGGCGACGCCGCCGCCTGGCCGGTGCAGGGGCTGATCCGGCATTTCCGTCACGAGATCGAGGAGCGGATCTCCTCCTACCGCAGCCGCCGCGCGAATTTCGCCGGCCATGCGATCGCGGCGGAGTAGGGATGAGGCGTCACTCCATTCTCTCCGTCATCCTCGGCCCCCGGATCAAGTCCGAGGACTCGAGGACCCATGGCGCCCCCGTAAGGGCGTCAGAGGGTTCGCACGCTCGTGCGGCGGACAAATGGGTCCTCGGGACAGGCCCGAGGATGGCGGGAGTGGGTGTTGCGGTGATGCTCTCGCTGGCGGCTTGTGGTCCGGCGGCGGAGCCGGCTGCGCCGACGCCGGCGGAGGTGGTCTCGGCGGTGAATCCGGCCTCTAACGCGGAGGCCAGCGTGCCGGTGGTTCCGACCGCCGATCAGCTGCGCCGCATCTGTCAGGCGGGGCTGGCAGCGATCCACGGACAGGGCGTCGCGGACATTTCGATCGACGGGCTCGAGGGCCGGGTGGTCAACGCCTCGTGGCCGGCGCCGGTCGACGGCGGCCTGCGGCGGGCGCAGTGCCGGGTGGACGGCGACCTGATCACCTGGAGGCCGGTTGATGCGACCAGCCCGGCCGAGGCTCGCTGGATGAATCAGGCCGGCGATCCGGTGACGCGGTTCGTGCTGGACGGTGAACGGGTGACGATCAATCAGACCCTGCCCGACGGCGGCGCGGTCGCAGACCAACAGGAGCGGGGCTGATGCGCGGCAAGGTTCTGAGCTACGACGACTACACCGGTTCCGGCCTGATCAGCGGCGACGACGGGGTGCGCTACACCTTCACGCGGGGCAGCCTGATGGGCGGCGCGCGCGAGGCGTTTCCGGGCGCGCAGGTCGATTTCGAGATCGGCGACGGCGTGGCGACCAACATCTATGTCATCGCCGGCGCGTCGCTGAACCTGTCCGGCGACAAGAACAAGATCGTCGCGGCCCTGCTGGCCTTCTTCCTGGGCTGGCTCGGCATCCACAAATTCTACCTGGGCAAGACGACCGCCGGGGTGCTGATGCTGCTGGGCGGGACGATCGGCTGGATCACCTTCGGCATCATTCCCTTCATCGTGGGCGTCATCGCCTTCATCGAATTCATCATCTACCTGGTCAAGTCCGACGGCGAATTCCACCGCGACTATGTCGCGGGGAACAAGTCCTGGTTCTGATCCGGCCCGCTTAGAAGAAACACAGAGGTCGCGGCGAATGCCCATCGCGAAAGTCAACGGCGTAGAGACCGAGTTCGAGCCCGGCATGACCGTGCTCCAGGTCGCCGAGCGCGCCGGGCACGAGATCCCGCGCTTCTGCTATCACGAGCGGCTGTCGATCGCCGGCAACTGCCGCATGTGCCTGGTCGAGGTGAAGCCCGGACCGCCCAAGCCGCAGGCGTCGTGCGCGCTTCCGGCCGCCGAGGGTCAGGAAATCTTCACCGACACGCCGATGGTCAAGAAGGCGCGTGAAGGGGTGATGGAGTTCCTGCTCATCAACCACCCGCTGGATTGCCCGATCTGCGACCAGGGCGGCGAGTGCGACCTGCAGGACCAGGCCATGGGCTATGGCCGCGACGGCTCCCGCTATGCCGAGAACAAGCGCGCGGTCGAAGAAAAGAACATGGGTCCGACCATCAAGACCTTCATGACGCGGTGCATCCAGTGCACCCGCTGCGTGCGGTTCGTGACGGAGGTGGCGGGGGTGCCCGACATCGGCATGATCTCGCGCGGCGAGGACGCCGAGATCACCACCTATCTGGAGAAGGCGGTCGACAGCGAACTGTCGGGCAACGTCAACGACCTTTGCCCGGTCGGCGCCCTGACCCACCGGCCGTGGCAGTACCACTACCGCCCGTGGGAGCTGAAGAAGACCGAGACCATCGACGTCATGGACGCCCTGGGCTCCAACATCCGCGCCGATGCGAAGGGCAGCGAGGTGATGCGCATCCTGCCGCGCGTCAACGAGGCCATCAACGAGGAGTGGCTGTCCGACATCAGCCGCTACGCCGTCGACGGCCTGCAGCGCCAGCGCCTGGACCAGCCCTATGTGCGCGAGAACGGCAAGCTGCGGCCCGCGAGCTGGGAAGAGGCGCTGGGTCTGGTAGCGTCGAAGCTGACGGCCGCGAAGCCCGAGAGGATCGGCGTCATCGCCGGCGATCTGCAGGACGCGGAATCGATGAAGGCGGCGCTGGACCTGTTCCGCGCCCTGGGGTCGACCAATACCGACTGCCGTCAGGACGGATCGGCGCTGGGCTACGGTCCGCGCGAAGGCTGGCTGTTCAACTCGGGCCTCGCGGGCGTCGAGACCGCCGACGCCGTGCTGATCGTCGGCGCCAATCCGCGCACCGAGGCTCCGCTGCTGAACACCCGGCTGCGCAAGGCCTGGCTGACCGGCAAGACCGAGATCGGCCTGGTCGGCGAACAGGCCGACCTGACCTATGACTACAGCTGGTTCGGCGCCGGATCGAAGACCCTGGCCAAGCTGCCCAAGGCGGCGATCGACCTGCTGACCAAGGCCGAGCGTCCGGCGATCATCGTCGGCGGCGGAGCGCTGTCGGGCGAACATGGCGCGGCCGTGTTGAACGCCCTGGGCGCGCTGGCCAAGAAGGTCGGCGTGGTGGCGGATGGCTGGAACGGCTTCGACGTCCTGCACAGCGCGGCCTCGCGGGTTGCGGGCCTCGACATGGGCTTCGTCCCGGGCGAGGGCGGGCTGACGGCGGCGCAGATGACGGCCAAAGGCGCGCTGGACGTGCTGTTCCTGCTGGGCGCCGACGAGATCGACCTGTCGAAGACCAGGGCCTTCCGCGTCTATCTGGGCAGCCACGGCGACCGTGGCGCCCACGGCGCCGATGTGATCCTGCCGGGCGCGGCCTATACCGAGAAACCGGGCCTGTACGTCAACACCGAGGGCCGGGTGCAGATGGCCGAACGGGTCGTCTTCCCCAAGGGCCAGGCCAAGGAAGACTGGGCCGTGCTGCGCGCCCTCTCGGCCCTGGTCGGCCAGACCCTGCCGTATGACACCCTGGATGCGTTGCGCGCGAAGCTGATGGCGGACCATCCCACCTTCGGCCGGATCGACTGGCGCCCGGCGCCGGCGTCGTTCGATGTCGGATCGCTGGGCCGGAAGGGCGACCTGGGCGACGCCGCCTTCGTGTCTTCGGTGCGCGACCCCTATCTGAACAACCCGATCACGCGCGCCAGCGTGACCATGGCCGAGCTGTCCGCCCTGCGGGTCGCCCCGGTCGCGATGGCGGCGGAATGATGAGCTCGATGATCCAATTTCTCTCCGTCACCCTCGGGCTTGTCCCGAGGGCCCATGGCGCCGCTACTGTGGCGTCAGGGCGTTCGCAAGGTCTTGCGGCGGACGGATGGGTCCTCGGGACAAGCCCGAGGATGACGGGTTTTGAGGGGAGGGGCGCATGACTGAAGGTTTTTGGGCCAGCCCCGTGGGCTGGACCCTCGCCACCGCCGGCGGCATCCTGCTGGTCACCGTCGGCATCCTGATCTCGCTGGCCTTCCTGCTGTTGGCTGACCGGAAGATCTGGGCGGGCGTGCAGATGCGCAAGGGACCGAACGTGGTCGGGCCGTTCGGCCTGCTGCAGTCGTTCGCCGACTTCTTCAAATTCGTGCTGAAGGAAATCATCGTCCCGGCCGGCGCCGACAAGGTGGTCTTCCTGCTGGCGCCGCTGCTGACCTTCATCCTGGCCTTTGTCGCCTGGGCGGCCATTCCGTTCGCGCCGGGCTGGGTCATCTCCGACCTGAACGTCGGCATCCTGTACATCTTCGCGATCAGCTCGCTGGGCGTGTACGGCATCATCATGGGCGGCTGGGCTTCGAACTCGAAGTATCCGTTCCTCGGCTCGCTCCGCAGCGCGGCGCAGATGGTGTCCTATGAGGTCTCCATCGGCCTGGTGATCATCAACGTCATCCTGCTGGCCGGGACGATGAACCTCAGCTCGATCGTGACCCAGCAGGAGGGCATGTTCTGGAACTGGTTCGCCTTCGGCGGCGGCGAGGGGACCTGGCCGACCATCGCGGTGATGTTCCCGATGATGATCATCTTCTTCGTCTCGGCCCTGGCCGAGACCAATCGCCCGCCGTTCGACCTGCCCGAGGCCGAGTCCGAACTCGTGGCCGGCTATCAGGTGGAATACAGTTCGACCCCGTATCTGCTGTTCATGATCGGCGAATACGCCAACATCGTCTTCATGTGCGCCATGATCACCCTGCTGTTCTTCGGCGGGTGGAATCCGGGCGTACCGCAATACTGGCTGGACGGACTGCCGGGCTGGCTGGAGCAGGCGGTCTATCTGGTCACCTTCCTGGGCAAGACCGTCTTCTGGTTCTGCATGATCGCTTTGGTGAAGGCCTTCGTGCCCCGCTACCGTTATGACCAGCTGATGCGGCTGGGCTGGAAGATCTTCCTGCCGACCTCGCTGGTCGCGGTCGCCGTCGTCTCGGCCTGGCGCGTGTTCGCGGTGGGCGCATGAGCCGGACCCTGACCCTGCTTCTGGCCGCCGCGACGCTGTCGGCCTGCGCGCCCTATGAGCCCGAGCCGGTCTCGCCGTATCAATGGCAGCAGCGGCAGGAACGCATCCAGCGGGAAGAGGCTGAACGCCTGCGCCGCTGCGAAACCATGGACCAACAGAGCGAGCGTTACACCCGCGAGTGCCCGCGCACCGGAGCCAGCCAGTAATGTTGAACCGTCTCGTCCAGGCCGCGAAGGGCGCTCTCCTGATCGACGCCGTCGGCGCCATCGGCCTGTCGCTGAAATACATGGCCCGGCCCAAGGCCACGGTGAACTATCCGTTCGAGCGCAATCCGCAGTCGCCGCGCTTCCGGGGCGAGCACGCCCTGCGCCGCTACGCCAACGGCGAGGAACGCTGCATCGCCTGCAAGCTGTGCGAGGCCATCTGTCCGGCCCAGGCCATCACCATCGAGGCCGAACCGCGCGCCGACGGCAGCCGCCGTACGACCCGCTACGACATCGACATGGTGAAGTGCATCTACTGCGGCCTGTGCGCGGAAGCCTGCCCGGTCGACGCCATCGTCGAGGGTCCGAACTCGGAGTTCACCGTCGAGACCCGCGAAGAGCTGCTCTATGATAAGGATCGGCTGCTCGCCAACGGCGACCGCTGGGAGCGTCTGATCGCGAAGAACCTGGAACTGGACGCGCCGTACCGATGACCTATTCCTCCCCCTAGCGAAGCGCTGGGGGAGGGGGACCACCCGAAGGGTGGTGGAGGGGAGCTGCCTCAGACACCGGCGCTCGCGGTAGCCCCCTCCACCGCTTCGCGGTCCCCCTCCCCCAAGAGGGGAGGAATGGGCCCAGTCAAATCTTCTCCGCGATGATCTCGAGCACCATCGGGGTGATGATGACCGCGTTCGGGTCGGCCTCGGCGGCGTCGAAGGCGGCGGTGACGCGGTCGGCCCAGGCCTGGTCGACCTTGCCCGCCTCGACCAGATGGCGCGGATAGTTGCGGCCCCAGGTGGTCGGCCATTGCCAGACCAGATCGCCCTTGCGCACCGTCTCGACGATCGGCTGCATCGAGCGGACGCGGAAGCCCGCGGCGGGCAGCAGGGCGGGAAGGAAGCGGGCGATGTCCGGCTCGCCGCCCGTGGCGCGCCAGTCCTCGACCACCAGCCGCTTGAAGTCCTCGATCGCCGGATTGTCGGGCAGGATCGCGAAGGTCCCGTAGTCCAGATATTCGTGGATCACCGCCACGCCGCCGGGGCGCAGGGCGGCGTGCAGCTTGGCCAGCACCGCGGCCGGATCGCTGACGAAGGCCAGCACCCAGCGAATCCAGAAGGCGTCGGCCCCCGAGGCGGGCAGGGGATCAGTGACCAGATCGACCGTCGCCGCCTCGACGTTCCGCAGACCGCGCGCGGCCGCCGACCGGTTCAGCACGTCGACGAAGCGAGCGGACCGTTCGAGGGCGTGAACCCGGCCATCAGGACCCACGATCTCGGCCAGATCGAGACTGGCCCAGCCCGGGCCGGCGCCTGCATCCACGACCTTTGAACCGACGGTGATTCCGGCCCTTCGCCAGGCGTCCAGCACCCGCGGCCGCCACACCCGGTGCTGCAGGCCGAGGCGCTCCACCTCGGCATCGTGGGTGCCCAGCAGATAGTCGCGCTCTTCGCTCATGACGGTCCCCTCGGTTACCGATCAAACTGGGCGCCCGGCGGCCGATCGACAAGGCGCCCGGCGGCGGCGATCGGTCGTCGCATTCGGCCTTTGCAAAGGCCCCGGCGGCGGTTAGAAGTCGCGCGCTTTCCGAGGCTTTCCGGGCGGGATTCGCGCACCGGGTTTCGGGTGAATGTCTGAACCATCCGCTGGCCGCCGCTTCGCTCGCCGGCAAGGCGTTAGGAGCCGATCGCGCGATGCTCTTGCAAGGCCTGGCCTTCTATCTTCTGTCGGCCGTGGCCGTGCTGGGCGCCCTGATGGTCGTGACGGCGAAGAACCCCGTGCACAGTGTGCTGTGGCTGATCCTCGCCTTCTTCTCTTCAGCCGGGCTGTTCGTCCTGTTGGGCGCCGAGTTCCTCGCCATGCTGCTGGTCGTCGTCTATGTCGGCGCCGTCGCGGTGCTGTTCCTGTTCGTGGTCATGATGCTGGATGTCGACTTCGTCCGGCTGCGCGAGGGCTACGCCCGCTACCTGCCGCTGGCGGCGATCGTGGCGGGCATTCTGCTGGCCGAGATGATCATGATTTCGCTGGCCGTGGTCAGCGGCGGGGCCGCCGCCGACGTGACCGGGCCCGTGGCGGCGACGCCCGAGGCGTCCAATGTCGAGACCATCGGCCGGGTGCTCTACACCGACTATGTCTACATCTTCCAGGCGGCGGGGATCGTGCTGCTGATCGCCATGATCGGGGCCATCGTCCTGACCCTGCGGCACAAGCCCAACATCAAGCGCCAGAACGTCGCGAACCAGGTCGGCCGCGACGCCAAGAAGGCGATGGAAGTGAAGTCCGTGACCACCGGCGCCGGCGTCACCCCCGAGGATCTGGTCTGATGGAAGTGACCCTGCAACACTATCTGGCGGTCGCCGCCATCCTGTTCACCATCGGCGTCTTCGGCATCTTCGTGAACCGCAAGAACGTCATCATCATCCTGATGTCGATTGAGCTGATCCTGCTGGCGGTGAACATCAATTTCGTCGCCTTCTCGGCCTATCTGAACGACGTGCAGGGGCAGATCATGGCCATGTTCGTCCTGACCGTCGCCGCCGCCGAGGCGGCCGTCGGCCTGGCCATTCTGGTGACCTTCTTCCGCAACCGCGGCGACATCGCGGTTGATGATGCGTCCGTGATGAAGGGCTGACCGTGGATCTCGCGCTACTCGTCACCCTCGGCGTCTTCGCCCCCCTGCTCGGCGCGGCCATTGTCGGCCTGAGCGGCCGCCGTCTGGGCGATTTCGTCTCCAAGTCGATCACCACCGGCCTGCTGTTCTTCTCGTGCGCCGTCGCCTGGATCGTGTTCAGCCAGTGGACCTGGGGGCATCTGGAGGCCTTCACGGTCGAGCTGTTCCCCTTCATCAACGTCGGCGATTTCCAGTCGGTCTGGTCGATCCGGATCGACGCCCTGTCGGCGGTCATGCTGGTCGTGGTCACCAGCGTGTCCTCGCTCGTCCACCTCTATTCGTGGGGGTATATGGCCGAGGACCCCGACAAGCCGCGCTTCTTCGCCTACCTCTCGCTGTTCACCTTCGCCATGCTGGCGCTGGTCACCGCCGCCGACTTCATGCAGCTGTTCTTCGGCTGGGAAGGGGTGGGGCTGGCCTCCTATCTGCTGATCGGCTTCTGGTACAAGAAGTCCACCGCCAGCGCCGCCGCGATCAAGGCCTTCGTGGTCAATCGGGTCGGCGACTTCGGCTTCGCCCTCGGCATCCTGACCGTGTTCTGGATGTTCGGCACCATCCAGTTCGCCGAACTGTTCCCGATGATCGCCGCCAAGGCGGGCACCGGCTGGAGCTTCCTGGGTCACACCTGGTCGGCGCTGGATCTGGCGGGCGTGCTGCTGTTCGTCGGCGCCATGGGCAAGTCGGCCCAGTTCTTCCTGCACACATGGCTGCCTGACGCCATGGAGGGCCCGACCCCGGTCTCGGCCCTGATCCACGCGGCGACCATGGTCACCGCCGGCGTCTATATGGTCTGCCTGTTGTCGCCGATCTATGAGTATGCGCCGTTCGCGGCCGCCCTGATCGCCCTGACCGGCGCCGTCACCGCCCTGTTCGCCGCCACGGTCGGCCTGGCCCAGAACGACATCAAACGGGTCATCGCCTATTCGACCTGTTCGCAGCTGGGCTACATGTTCTTCGCGGCGGGCGTCGGCGCCTATCAGGCGGCCATGTTCCACCTGTTCACCCACGCCTTCTTCAAGGCCCTGCTGTTCCTCGGCGCCGGCTCGGTGATCCACGGGATGCACCACGAGCAGGACATGCGGAAGATGGGCGGGCTGTGGAAGCTGCTGCCCGTGACCTATGCGGTGATGACCATCGGCACCATCGCCATCACCGGCCTGGGCATTCCCGGCGTCGGCGGTCTGGCGGGCTTCTATTCCAAGGATTCGATCATCGAGAGCGCCTTCGCCTCGTTCACCAACGGCCACAGCGCCATGGGCCTGTTCGCCTTCCTGGTCGGCATCCTCGCCGCCGGGCTGACGGCCTATTATTCGTGGCGGCTGGTGTTCATGACCTTCCACAACACGCCGGTGTGGAAGGGCGCGCATCACGACGATCATGCGCACGGCCACGACGACCACGCCTCGCACGCCCAGTTGGAAACCCACGCCGAGCCCATGGGCGACGATGGAAATCCGGACGCGCAAACGCATGACGATCATGCCCATCACGGCCCATTGAAGCCGCATGAGAGCCCGTGGGTGATGCTGGTTCCGCTGCTGCTGCTGGCGGTCGGGGCGATCGCCGCCGGCTTCGTCTTCGCGCCGTGGTTCATCGGCGACCACGAGCACGGCTTCTGGCGCGGCGCGATCTTCGTGGCCGAGTCCAACCGCGTCCTGCACGACAGCCATTACGTTCCGACCTGGGTGAAATGGTCGCCGCTGGTCCTGACCCTGATCGGCAGCTTCGCCGCCTTCTGGCTCTATGTGGTGAAGGAAGGCATGGCGCGCCGCATGGCCGAGCGGGGCGGGGTGGTCCACGCCTTCCTCTACAACAAATGGTTCTTCGACGAGCTGTATGAGGTGGTGTTCGTCAAGGGCGCCAGGGCGGTCGGCGACCTGTTCTGGAAGATCGGCGACGTCAAGATCATCGACGGCCTCGGTCCGAACGGCGCGGCCTGGGCGTCGCTGAAATCGGCGGCGCGGCTGGCGAAGATCCAGTCCGGCTATGTCTATCACTATGCGTTCGTGATGCTGCTCGGCGTGGCCGGTTTCCTCGCCTTCGCCATCTATGCGTGGGGAGCCTGATCTTGCCCCAGATCCCCTTCATCCTGAGCGTCGTCACCTTCCTGCCGCTGGCCGGCGCGGGGCTGATCCTGCTGGCGCGGCTGCTGAACAAGGCCTCGGCCGACGGCGCCGCGCGCTGGATCGCCCTGGCGACCACGGTCGTGACCCTGGCCGTCTCGGGCGTGCTGGTGGCGAGCTTCGATCCGTCCAGCGCGGCCTATCAGTTCGTCGAACGCTACGTCTGGTTTGCGGGCGCCCAGTATTTCATGGGCGTGGACGGCATCTCGATCCTGTTCGTGCTGCTGACCGCCTTCCTGATGCCGCTCTGCATCATCGCCAGCTGGACCACGATCAAGGACCGGGTGGTCGATTACATGATCGCCTTCCTGGTGCTGGAGACGCTGGTCATCGGGGTGTTCACCTCGCTGGACCTGTTCCTGTTCTACATCTTCTTCG
The DNA here is from genome assembly GCA_943373195.1 of Brevundimonas vancanneytii. GTDB lineage: Bacteria > Pseudomonadota > Alphaproteobacteria > Caulobacterales > Caulobacteraceae > Brevundimonas > Brevundimonas vancanneytii_B. The sequence goes on along the minus strand of CALSBO010000012.1, from coordinate 22,025 downwards.
AAGGCACCCTGGTGCCGATGTTCATCATCATCGGTGTCTGGGGCGGGGCGAACCGGATCTACGCCTCGTACAAATTCTTCCTCTACACCCTGCTGGGCTCGGTGCTGATGCTGCTGGCCATGCTGTGGATGGCGGCCGAGACGGGCACCACCAGCATTCCGGCGCTCAAGGAGTACGCCTTCAGCGAGGCGGCCCAGCCGCTGCTCTGGCTGGCCTTCTTCGCCTCGTTCGCGGTCAAGATGCCGATGTGGCCTGTGCACACCTGGCTGCCCGACGCCCACGTCCAGGCGCCGACGGCCGGTTCGGTCATCCTGGCCGGCATCCTGCTGAAGCTGGGCGGCTACGGCTTCCTGCTGTTCAACCTGCCCATGTTCCCGCAGGCGTCGCAGACCTTCGCGCCGCTGGTCTTCGTGCTGTCGGCCATCGCCATCGTCTACACCTCGCTGGTCGCCTTCCGGCAGACGGACATGAAGAAGCTGATCGCCTATTCGTCGGTGGCGCACATGGGTTTCGTGACCATGGGCATCTTCGCCGGCAACGATCAGGGCGTGCAGGGGGCGGTGTTCCAGATGCTGAGCCACGGTCTGATCTCGGGCGCGCTCTTCCTCTGCGTCGGGGTGGTCTATGACCGGATGCACACCCGCGAGATCGCCCTGTACGGCGGCCTGACCGCGCGGATGCCCTGGTTCGCGGCCATCTTCATGCTGTTCACCATGGCCAATGTCGGCCTGCCGGGCACCTCGGGCTTCATCGGCGAGATCCTGACCATGGTCGGCATCTATGAGGTCTCGACCTGGACGGCGCTGTTCGCCGCCTCGGGCGTGATCTTCTCGGCGGTCTATGCCCTGACGCTGTACCGCAACGTCATGTTCGGCGAGATCACCAATCCGGCGATGAAGGCGATCACCGACGTCGACAGGCGCGAACTGCTGATCTTCGCCCCGCTGATCATCGGCACCCTGTGGCTGGGCGTTCAGCCCGGCCTGGTGCTGGACTATACCGCCGCCTCGGTCGAGGCCCTGACGACCACCTATCGCGCCGCGATCGGCGGGTGAGACCGATATGCCTGACCTGATCTCCGCCCTTCACCTCTCGGCCCCGGAAGCGACGCTCGCGGTCGGCTGCCTGGTGCTGCTGATGCTCGGCGCCTTCATGGGCGACAGGAGCGCGCGCCTGATCTGCCTCCTGTCGGTCGCCCTGCTGGTCGCCGCCGCGGCGGTCACCGTGACCGGCCCGCTGGGCCAGGCCTTCAACGGCGCCTATGTGGCCGATCCGCTCGCGGTCTACGGCAAGGCGGTGATCTTCCTCTCGAGCGCCCTGGCCATCGTGCTGGGCGGCGGCTGGATGCAGCGGACGAAGATCGCCAAGGTCGAATATCCGATCCTGATCGTGCTGGCCTCGGCCGGCATGGGGATGATGGCCTCGTCGGGCGACCTGATCAGCCTCTATGTCGGCATCGAGCTGCATTCGCTGGCCCTCTATGTGCTGGCCGCCTACCACCGCGACGACCTGAAGGCGTCCGAGGCGGGGCTGAAGTATTTCGTGCTGGGCGCCCTGTCGTCGGGCCTGCTGCTGTACGGCGCCAGCCTGATCTACGGCTTCACCGGCTCGATGCGGTTCGACGAGATCGCGGCCTATGCCGCCTCCAACGAGTCCACGGGCCTGATCTTCGGCCTGGTGTTCCTGATCTGCGGCCTGGCGTTCAAGGTCTCGGCGGCGCCGTTCCACATGTGGACGCCCGACGTCTACGAGGGCGCGCCGACGCCGGTGGTGGCCCTGTTCGCCACCGCGCCCAAGGTCGCGGCCATGGTGTTGATCGCGCGGACGCTGGAAGGCGCCTTCGCCGGGTCGCACGACCAGTGGGCCCAGGTGCTGGTCCTGATCTCGCTGATCAGCTTTGCGGTCGGGGCGTTCGGCGGTCTGGCCCAGAAGGACCTGCAGCGGCTGCTGGCCTATTCGTCGATCGCCAACATCGGCTACGCCCTGCTGGGCATCGCCGCCGGGACCACGGCGGGGGTTCAGGCCATGCTGGTGTTCATGACCCTGTACGTCATCGACCAGTTCGGCTTCTTCGCCATTCTGCTGTCGCTGTCGCGGAGCGGGAAACCGGTGCGCCGGATCGCCGACCTGGCGGGGCTGCGCAAGGACAAGCCGGTGACGGCCATTGCGCTGACGGTGCTCTGCCTGTCGGTGCTGGGCATGCCCCCGCTGGCGGGCTTCTGGGCCAAATTCTATGTCTTCGGCGCGGCCGCGGACGCGGGCTACTGGATGGTCGGCGCCGCCGGTCTGGTGGCCTCGGTCGTGGCCGGCTTCTACTATCTGCGGATCATCAAACTGATGTGGTTCGACGCGGCGCCCGAGGGCACGGCGCCCACCGATGCGTCGCCGATCGAGGCGAAGACCGTCGCCTGGGCCTCGGCCGCCTTCGCCTTCCCGCTGGTGATCGTGGCCATCGGCTGGATCGACCACTACGCCGGGATCGCGGCCATCGGCTTCGGAGCCGGGTAGGGGCGGATGCCCGCCGCGCCCGTCCTGCTGCTCGACCAGACCGACTCGACCAATGCGGACGCCCGCCGGCGCGCCGACGCGGGCCAGACCGGCCCGTTGTGGATCGTCGCCCGGCGTCAGTCGGAGGGCCGGGGACGCCGCGGGCGGCAATGGGAGAGCCAGGACGGCAACCTGTTTTCCACCCTGCTGCAACGGACCCGGAAATCGCCCGCCGAGGCGGCGCAGGTGACCTTCGTCGCGGCCCTGGCGGTCGCCGACCTGCTGGACGGCTGGGCGCCGGCCTCGCTGGTGACGATCAAATGGCCCAATGACGTGATGCTGGCGGGCGAAAAGGCCGCCGGGGTGCTGGTCGAGTCCGGAGCCCATCCGGCGGGCGGCCTGTGGCTGGCGGTCGGGATCGGCGTCAACCTGGCCCACGCGCCGGAGGGGACCGAGCGGCCCGCGACGGCCCTGGCGCATCACCTGCGCGGCGATGTGATCGCGGCTCCGACGGTCGAGGCCGCGGCGGCCCGGCTGGCCGAGGCCTTCGATGTCTGGATGACACGTTGGGAGACGCTGGGCTTCCAGCCGATTCTCGACGCCTGGCAGGCGCGCACGCCGGGGCTGGACGGGCCCGCCGTGGCCCGGCTGGGCCGCGAGACGGTCGCGGGCGTCGCCGAGGGCGTGGCCGCCGACGGCGCGCTGAAACTGAGGCTGGCGGACGGGAGCCTGCGGCTGATCTCGGCCGGGGACGTGTTTTTTGGAGCTGCGGCTTGAATCCGCTCCCCCCTCATTCCGTCACCCTCGGGCTTGTCCCGAGGGCCCATTTCCGCGACTTCGCGGTCGTTCGCCGTGTCAGTCGGACGTGCGACATGCCCGAACATCCAGCCCGTGGAGCGATGGACCCTCGGGACACGCCCGAGGGTGACGGGCCAAGAGGGGAGGCCGCGTGATGCTGCTGGCGATCGAGCAGGGCAACACCAATACGCTGTTCGCGGTCCATGACGGCAGCGACTGGATCGCGCAATGGCGGACGGCGACCGAGAGCAGCCGCACGGCCGACGAATACGCGGTCTGGCTGAGCCAGCTGCTGGCCATGCGCGGCCTGTCGATCGGCCAGCTGGACGGCTGCATCATCTCCAGCGTGGTGCCGCAGTCGATCTTCAACCTGCGCAACCTGTCGCGGCGCTATCTGTCGGTCGAGCCGCTGGTGATCGGCGACAATGTCAAACTGGGCATGACATCGCGGATCACCAAGCCGAGCGAGGCGGGGGCGGACCGGCTGGTCAACGCCATCGGGGCGCATCTGGTCTATCCGGGCGATCTGATCGTGATCGACAGCGGCACCGCCACCACCTTCGACGTCATCGCCGCGGACGGGGCCTTCGAGGGCGGCGCCATCGCCCCCGGCATCAATCTGTCGCTTCAGGCATTGCACGAGGCGGCGGCCATGCTGCCCCGCATCGCCATCCAGCGGCCCGACCGGGTGATCGGCAAGGACACGGTGTCCAACATGCAATCGGGCGTCTTCTGGGGCTATGTCGCCCTGATCGAAGGCATGGTCGCGCGCATCAAGGCGGAGTGGGGCAAGCCCATGACCGTCATCGGCACCGGCGGCGTCGCCAGCCTGTTTGAAGGCGCCACAACATCCATCGACCGGTTCGATCCGGACCTGACTATCCGCGGCCTCCTCGAAATCTGGCGGCGGAACACCATCTAACTGGCGAAATCGGTTCGGGCCCGAAATGGGGCCGGGCTCAGATTTCGCCCACTAGCAGGACGCATGAAAAAGAAAACCAACGACGAGTTCGTCTTCCTGCCGCTCGGCGGGTCGGGCGAAATCGGTATGAACCTGAATCTGTACGGCTACGGCCCCGAGGCGAACCGCGAGTGGATCGTGGTCGATGTGGGCGTGACCTTCGGCGACCTGTCGACGCCCGGCGTCGATGTGATCGTGCCCGACCCCGCCTTCCTCGAGGGTGAGACCATCCGCGGCATCGTCCTGACCCACGCTCACGAGGACCATATCGGCGCCCTGGGCTGGCTGTGGACGCGCATGAAAGCGCCCCTGTACGCCACGCCGTTCACCGCCTTCCTGATCCGCGAGAAGCTGCGCGAGGCGGGCATTCTCGACCAGGTCACCCTGATCGAGATTCCGCTGGGCGGGTCGGTCGAACTGGGGCCGTTCACGGTCGACTTCATCACCATGACCCATTCGATCGCGGAGCCGAACGGCCTGGCGATCACCACGCCCCTCGGCACGGTGCTGCACACCGGCGACTGGAAGATCGACGACGAGCCGATCACCGGCGCGATCACCGATTCCGGCGCCATCAGCCGCCTGGGCGACCAGGGCGTGCTGGCCATGGTCTGCGATTCCACCAATGTCTTCGTCGAGGGCTTCGCGGGGTCCGAGGGCGGGGTGCGCGACGCCCTGGCCGAGCTGATCGGCGGGCTAAAGGGCCGGATCGCGGTCGGCTGTTTCGCCTCGAACGTCGCGCGCATGGACAGCGTGATCCGGGCGGCCGAGGCGGCGGGGCGGCGCGTGTCTCTGGCGGGCCGGTCGATGCACCGCATCACCTCGGCGGCCAAACATGTCGGCATGCTGAGCGACATCAAGCCGTTCCTGACCGACGTGGAGGCCCGCGTCTGGCCCGCCGACCAGATCCTGTATCTGTGCACCGGCAGCCAGGGCGAGGCGCGGGCGGCCCTGTCGCGCGTGGCCGAGGGCACCCACCCCTACATCAAGCTCAGCAAGGGCGATCACTGCATCTTCTCGTCGCGGGTCATCCCCGGCAACGAACTGGCCATCGGCCGGCTGCAGGACAAGCTGACCGACCGGTGCGTGCGCCTGTACACCGAGAAGGACCACCCCGGCATCCACGTCTCGGGTCACCCGTGCCGCGGCGAACTGCGCCAGATGTACGCGTGGGCGCGGCCGAAGATCGCCGTGCCGACCCACGGCATGCGCCGCCATCTGGCCGAGCACGCCAATCTGGCCAAGGACATCGGCGTGCCCGAGACGGTCACCCCGCGCAACGGCGACATGGTGCGCCTGGCTCCCGGACCGGCCGTCATCATCGACGAGGTCCCGAACGGACGGCTGTATGTCGACGGCGGCCGACTGGTCACCGAACAGGGCGAGGCCCTGCACGAGCGGCGGCACGCCTCGACCAACGGGGTGCTGATCGTCAGCTTCGCCATGGACAAGCGCGGCAAGATCGTCAGCGACATCGACGTGCGCGCCATCGGCCTGCCGGGCGACGAGGAAGCGCCGCTGGGCGACGCCCTGGACGATCTGGCCGAACGCGCCGAGCAGGCGGTGATGAAGCTGAAGGGCGTGGCGCTGGAGGACGAGATGGTCATCGAACAGGCCGTCTCGCGGGCGCTAAAGAAGGCCAGCCAGCAGATCTGGGACCGGCGCCCGATCGTCGAGACGATCATTCTGAGGCTGTGACGTTGCATTGATCCGCTCATCCCCGCGAACGCGGGGATCCAGTGCTTTCGCGATGCAGACTGCGTTGGATTTTCAGGTGCGCGAACCGGGCTGAACTGGTCATCCAAAGGACTGGGTCCCCGCGTTCGCGGGGATGAGCGGATGGGGAGGTGGCCAGACAGCCCTTTGAACCCGCCGCGCGCCTTTCTATAAGGAGCCGAATCCCCCGCCCAAGGTCCCTCCATGCCCGACGCCCCGTCTGACTTCCGCTACAAGCGCGTCCTGCTGAAGGTCTCGGGCGAGGTCCTGATGGGCGATCAGGGCTATGGCATCGACCAGAAGACGGTCGCCGACGTGGCCCGGGCCGTGGCCGATGTGGCGCGCGAGGGCATCGAGATCTGCCTGGTCATCGGCGGCGGCAACATCTTCCGCGGGCTGAGCAAGGCCGCGGGCGACATGGAGCGGGCCACCGCCGACTATATGGGCATGCTGGCCACGGTGATGAACGCCCTGGCCATGCAGGCGGCGCTGGAGAAGATCGGCGTCCAGACCCGGGTGCAGAGCGCCCTGACCATGAACGCCGTGGCCGAGCCCTATGTGCGTCGCCGGGCCCTGCGTCATCTCGAAAAGGGCCGGGTGGTGATCTTCGCCGCCGGCGTGGGCGCGCCCTTCTTCACCACCGATTCGGGCGCCGCGCTCAGGGCCGCCGAAATGGGCTGCGACGCCCTGCTGAAAGGCACCAGCGTGGACGGCGTCTATACCGCCGACCCGAAGAAGGACCCCAGCGCCACGCGCTACGAGACCCTGACCTATCACGACGTGCTGGCCAAGGACCTGAAGGTCATGGACGCCTCGGCCATCGCCCTGATGCGTGACTCCGGCATTCCGATCGTGGTCTTCTCGATCCGCGAGGACAATTCGCTGCGCCGGACCCTGACGGGAGAGGGGACCTTCACGGTCATCTCGTCCAACAAGACCGTCTGAGCCGCCAAAGACAAGAAAACGCGAGAGAAACGACCATGGCCAAGCCCGATCTGAAAACCTATCGCGACCGCATGGACAAGTCCGTGTCCGCGCTGAAGGAAGAGTTCAACGGCCTGCGCACCGGCCGCGCCAACGTCGGCCTGCTGGATCCGGTGCAGGTGCAGGCCTACGGCTCCAACGCCCCGCTGAACTCGGTCGCCGCGATCAGCGTGCCGGAGCCGCGCCTGATCTCGGTCAATGTCTGGGACAAGTCGATGGTCGGCCCGGTCGAGAAGGCCATCCGCGCCGCGGGTCTGGGTCTGAACCCCATCGTCGACGGCCAGACCCTGCGCATCCCCGTGCCGCCGCTGACCGAAGAGCGCCGCAAGGACCTGGCCAAGCTGGCCGGCAAATACACCGAGCAGCAGAAGATCGCCGTCCGCAACGTTCGCCGCGACGCCAACGAGGATCTCAAGAAGGCCGAGAAGGCCGGAGAGATCAGCCAGGACGAGCAGAAGAAGATGGAAACCGAGGTCCAGAAGGACACCGATGCGGCGATCAAGCGCATCGACGAGGCCCTGAGGGCCAAGGAAGTCGAGATCATGCAGGTTTGACGGCGCGAATTGCCGTAGGATACCGGTCGCATGCCCGCCCATACCCCTCATTCCGCGCCGGCTGACGGACCGCGACACGTCGCCCTGATCATGGACGGCAACGGCCGCTGGGCCGAGGCGCGCGGCCTGCCGCGGGCCATGGGCCATCGCGAGGGCGTGCAGGCGCTGAAACGCACGGTCGAGGCCGCGCCCCGGTTCGGCATCCGCTGCCTGACCGTGTTCGGCTTCTCGACCGAAAACTGGAGCCGGCCGGCGGACGAGGTCGCGGACCTGATGGGACTGGTCCGGTCCTATGTCGCCAGCGACCTGAAACGGCTGGAGCGCGCGGGCGTGCGGGTGCGGGTGCTGGGCCGCCGCGCGGGCCTGCCCGCCGACATCGTCGCCATCATCGACCGCGCCGAGGCGTCGACGGCGCACAATGACAAATTCCTGCTCCAGGTCGCCTTCAACTACGGCGGTCGCGCCGACATCGTCGACGCCGCCCAGCGCCATGTCGACAAGGTGTTGGCCGGCGAGGCGACCGGGCCGCTGGACGAGGAGACCCTGGGCCTGGGTCTGTCCACCGTCGGCGCGCCACCGGTCGATGTGATCGTGCGCACCTCGGGCGAGCAGCGGCTGTCGAACTTTCTGCTGTGGGAGGCCGCCTACGCCGAACTGGTCTATCAGAACGTGCTGTGGCCCGACTACGGCGCCGAAGGCCTGGCCGACGTGGTCGAACAGTATCGCAACCGCGACCGTCGATTCGGCGGCCGGGCGGTGTCGGCCGAGGCGGCCGCGCCCGCCCTAGCGGCCGGCTGATGGCGTTCAAGGCCAGCGACATTGGCCTGAGGGCGGCATCGGCCATCGTGCTGGCGCCGGCGGCGGTTCTGGCCATCTGGGCCGGCGGTCTGTGGTTCCTGGGCCTGATGCTGGCGGCCTGCGCCTTGCTGGCCGTCGAATGGGCCATGATGAGCGCGGCCAGGGCCTGGCGGGTGATGGCCGGGGCCGTGGCCTTCGGTCTGGTCGCGGGGGTGGTGGCGGCCCACGCCGAGCAGCTGTCGCTGGCGCTGGTCATGCTGGTCTTCGGCGCGGTGGCGGCCGGGCTCTTCGCGCGCAATCGGGGCCAGGAGGCGCTGGATGCGGCCTATGGGGTGCTCTACCTCGGCTGGCCGGCCGTGCTGCTGATCTGGCTGAGAGACGGCGACACCCAGAGCGGCCTGGCCTGGACCGTGTCCGCCTTCGTCATCGCCTGGGCGTCGGACATCATGGCCTATCTGGTCGGCAGCCTGGTGGGCGGGCCCAAGCTGTGGCCGCGCTTCTCGCCCAACAAGACCTGGTCCGGCTTCATCGGCGGCCTGGCGGCGGGGACGGTCGCGGGCGCCGTGCTGGGCAGCTATCTGGACATGGGGATCGGCCCGCTCTGGGGCGCGGTTCTGGGGCTGGCCGCGGCGCTGGCCACAATGGCCGGGGACCTGTGGGAATCGGCGCTGAAGAGGCGTTACGGCGTCAAGGACGCGGGCAAGCTGATCCCGGGTCACGGCGGCCTGCTGGACCGGGTCGACGGGCTGATGTTCGCCGTGGTGGTGGTGGCCACCGGACGGCTGATCGTCGGCATGACGGGCGGGATCGCATGATCCGGCGGCGCGTGACGGTGCTGGGCTCGACGGGCTCGGTCGGCTGTTCGACCCTGGACCTGATGGACCAGGCCGAGACCGGCGGAACCGGAGCCTTCGAGGTCGAGGCCCTGACCGGCGGCGCCAATATCGGCCGGCTGGCCGAACAGGCGCGGCGCTGGAAGCCCAGACTGGCCGTCACGGCCGATCCGGCGCGGCTGGGCGACCTGCGCGACGCCCTGGCCGGAACCGGGGTCGAGGTCGCGGCGGGCGATCAGGCGGTGATCGAGGCCGCGGCCCGGCCCGCCGACTGGATCATGGCCGCCATCGTCGGCGCCGCGGGCCTGCGCTCGGCCTGGGCGGCGGCGGCGACCGGCGCGACCCTGGCCCTGGCCAACAAGGAGAGCCTGGTCTGTTGCGGACCGGCCCTGATCGAGCGGGTCCGGCGATCGGGCGGACGGCTGTTGCCCGTCGATTCCGAACACTCCGCCATTCATCAGGTGTTTCCGCACGACGCGCCGGAGCGGGTGGCCAGACTGGTCCTGACCGCCTCGGGCGGGCCGTTCCGCACCACGGCGCGCGAAGCCCTGAAGGCGATCACGCCCGAACAGGCCGTCGCGCATCCGAACTGGAGCATGGGGGCCAAGATTTCGGTCGACAGCGCCACCATGGCCAACAAGGGGCTGGAGGCGATCGAGGCGGCCTATCTGTTCGACATGCCCGCCGACCGGATCGGCGTGGTGGTGCACCCGGAATCCATCGTCCACAGCCTGGTCGAATATGTCGACGGCTCGACCCTGGCCCAGATGGGGCCGCCGGACATGAAGACGCCGATCGCCTATGCCCTGGCCTGGCCCGACCGGCTGGCGTGGAAGGCGCCGCGGCTCGACCTCGCGAGTCTGGGCCGGCTGACGTTCGAGGCCCCGGACGAGGACCGGTTCCCGGCCCTGAAACTCGCGCGACAGGCGTTACAGGCGGGCGGCGCCGCCCCCATCGTGTTCAATGCCGCCAACGAGGTTGCGGCCCTGGCCTTCCTTGACCGTCGACTGGGCTTTCTCAATATTGCCGCAGTCGTCGCCGACACCTTGTCGCGCGTGACGGCCTCGGGGGTGGATTCCGGTTCCGACAGCGCTTGCGACGCGGCCCTGGCCGTGGATGCGCAGGCGCGACGGATGGCGGAATCGATCATCCGCGGCATCGCGGCGGCAGCCTGAATGGCGGAGGGACCGAATACGGCATGACGGGATTCCTCGGTCAGGCGCTGCTCTACATCGTACCCTTTCTGCTGGTGCTGACCTTTATCGTCACCATCCACGAACTCGGCCATTTCCTCGTCGCGCGCGCCTTCGGCGTGAAGATCGACCGGTTCTCCGTCGGCTTCGGCAAGACCATCGTCGCCCGCACCGACAAGCACGGCACCGAATGGCGGCTGGCCTGGCTTCCGCTGGGCGGCTATGTCAAATTCTCGGGCGACCTCGACGCCTCCAGCGTGCCCGACCAGGCCGGTCTGGACGAGCTGAAGCAGCGAGTGATCGCCGAGAACGGGCCGGGCGCCGAACGCGACTATTTCCATTTCAAGCCACTGTGGCAGCGGGCGCTGATCGTGGCGGCCGGTCCATTTGCGAACTTCGTGCTGGCGATCACCATCTTCACCGTGATGTTCAGCAGTTTCGGGGTCATGACTGTGCCCGCCCGTGTGGCCGAGATCGTGCCGAACACGCCTGCGGCCGCGGCTGGATTCCAGCTCCAGGACCGCATTGTCGAGATCAACAATCAGCGGATCGAGCATCCCAACGATGTCGCGCGAATGGCGTCGCTCAGTGCAAACACTCCGCTGAATTTCACGGTTCTGCGCAACGGGCGTGAAGTCACGCTGGCCGCGACCCCGGTTCGCAGAACCCGGAACGATCCCATTGCGGGGCCGATCAGGGTGGGCTTCCTCGGTATCGGCTGGGATCCCCAGCCCGGTGAATATGCCCTGTTGCGCTACCCACCGCACGAGGCCGCAGTCGAAAGCGTCCGCTACACGGGCACGATTCTCGGCACGACCCTGAACTATCTTGGCCGTATCTTCACGGGCAAGGAGTCCGGCGACATGCTCAGCGGCCCTCTCGGCATCGCCAAGGCCGCGGGCGGGGTGACCAAGCAGGCGGCCTCATATTCCGATGACCCCGGAATGCGCGCCGCCAATGTCGCGCTGACCCTCGTGAATTTCGCCGCCATAGTTTCGATCGGAATTGGCTTTCTAAACCTGCTGCCGATTCCGGTTCTCGACGGGGGCCACCTGCTCTTCTACGGTTATGAAGCTGTGGCCCGCAGGCCAGTCCCCGCGCGCGTTCAGGAGGTCAGCTACCGTGTCGGTCTTGCTTTGCTGGCGGGATTGATGTTGTTCGCCACCTGGAACGACCTGCAGAAGCTGAGCGTGTTCAAATTCCTCGGCGGGCTCGCATGAGCCGACGCCAGCCCCCGATGGTTTCCCGTATGATCCGACAAGATGCGTCCGCCCTTCGTTTTGCCCGGGCCCTGAGCCCCAGCCTGCTGGCCCTTGTGGCCGCCGCGGGGCTGGCCGGCCCGGTGCTGGCCCAGACCGCTCCCGCGCCCCAGACACCCCCGGTCGAAGCCGCGCCCGAGGCTCCGGTCCAGACGGCCCCGCAGCAGGAGCCGCGGGTCACGATCGCGCGCATCCTGGTGCGCGGCAACCAGCGGATCGACCAGACCACGGTCCTGTCCTATCTGCCGATCCAGCCGGGCGACACGGTCGATGCGGCCATGCTCGACGTCGCCGTCCGCACCCTGACCCGGACCCAGCTGTTCGCCGACGTCCAGCTGGGCGTCCAGCCGAACGGCGACCTGGTCGTCGAGATCGTCGAAAACCCGATCATCAACCAAGTGGTGTTCGAGGGGAACGGCGCGGTCGGCGAGGAGAAGCTGCGCGAGGAAGTCACGCTGCGGCCGCGCGGCATCTACACCCGCGCCCGGATCCAGGAAGACGTCGGCAAGATCGTCGAACTGTACCGCCTGTCGGGCCGGATTTCGGCGACCGTCACCCCCAAGATCGTGCAGCTGGACCAGAACCGCGTCGACGTGGTGTTCGAGATCAACGAGGGTCCCGAGACCGGCGTGCGGGCCATCACCTTCCTGGGCAACAGCGCCTATTCGGACCGCGACCTGCGCGAGGTCATGGTGACCGAGCAGTCGGCCTGGTACCGCCTGTTCACCACGAACGACAACTACGATCCGAACCGGCTGGACTATGACCGGGAACAGCTGCGGAAATTCTACACCAACCGCGGCTATTACGACTTCCGCGTCCTGTCCGCGATTTCCGAACTGGCGCCGGACGACAGCGCCTTCGGCATCACCCTGACGGTGGACGAGGGCGACCGCTACAATTTCGGGACCGTCGACGTCGTCACCGAGAACGACCGTCTGAACCCCGACTTCCTCAAAATGCTGCTGCCGATCCGCACGGGCGACCTGTACGAGAGCGACAGGATCGAATCGGCGGTCGATGCCCTGACCTTCGCGGCGGGCTCGGCGGGCTACGCCTTCGTCGAGATCGAGCCGAACTATCGCGCCAACCCCGAGACCGACACCGTCGACGTCACCTTCAATGTGCGCGAGGGCCAGCGCGTCTACGTCGACCGGATCAACGTCATCGGCAACACCCGCACCCTGGACAACGTCATCCGCCGCGAGATGATGCTGACCGAGGGCGACGCCTTCAACCGCACCCTTCTGGAGCGGTCGCGCAACAATCTGCGCGCCCTGGGCTTCTTCAAGGAGGTGACCGTCGAGGAGGCCCGCGGCACGGCTCCCGACCGGTCGGTGGTCAATGTCACGGTCGAGGAACAGCCCACCGGCGAGCTCTCGGTCGGCGCGGGCTTCAGTTCGGTCGACTCCTTCGTGGTCAACCTGGGCATCACCGAGCGCAATTTCCGCGGCCGGGGCCAGAACGTCGTCGCCCGCGTCGAATGGGGCTCGCTGCGCCAGCAGATCGATTTCCGCTTCACCGAGCCGAAATTCCTGGGCCGGGACCTGCGCGCGGGCTTCGACGCTTTTCATTCGCGCTATGACCTCAGCAGATACTCCTCGTACGACTACCGCTCGACGGGCGGCGGCGTGCGTCTGTCCTATCCGCTGAACGGCTACACCCTGCTCAGCACCCGCTATTTCCTGAAGAGCGACGAGATCATCGTGCAGCCGGGCTTCTGCAGGGCCGGCGGCAGAGCCAACGCCCTGTGCGACCAGGTGGGTTCGTTCCTGAACTCCTCGGCGGGCTACACCCTGCTGGTCGATCGGCGCAACGATCCGGTGCGGCCGACGCGCGGCTGGACCGGAACCCTGCGCCAGGATTTCGCGGGCGTCGGCGGCGACGTGAACTACATCAAGACCGAGGCGGATGTGTCGGCCTATTGGGGCATCGCGCCCGATTGGGTGGTCACGGCGTCGGCCTCGGTGGGCTATGTCGGCGGTTGGGGCGGCGATCCGATCCGGATCAACGACCGCTTCTTCAAGGGCGGCAACAGCTTCCGCGGCTTCAAGACTGCCGGCATCGGCCCGCGCGACCTGACCCCGGGCACCAACAAGGACGCCCTGGGGGGTAATTTCTACGCCATCGGCACCCTGGAACTGACCGTGCCCAACGGCCTGCCCGAGGAGTACGGCATCCGCACCTCGGTGTTCACCGACGTCGGCACCCTGGGCGTTCTGGACGATCGATATACGACGACCGGCGGCGTTCCGAACCCCAATATCATCGACGAACTGGCCTTGCGGGCCTCTGCCGGCGTCAGCGTCCACTGGCGCTCGCCGATGGGTCCGATCCGCTTCGATCTCAGCACGATCCTCGGCCAGGAAGAATACGACAAAACAGAAACTTTCCGCTTCTCGACCTCCACTCGGTTCTAACAGGCGGGCGAACACGCCCGATCAAAGGCTCAACGATGAAAACCCTCGCTTTCGGCGCTTTCGCCCTGGCCATGCTGGCCGGCTCGGCCGCCGCCGCCCAAGATCAGAATTTCGGCCCCGCGATCCCCGGCGTCTGCGTCTATCACCACGACCGCCTGCTGGCCCAATCCACCGCCGGCCTGTCCATGATCACCGGCATGCAGCGGCTTCAGCAGGAAGTCGGCGTCGAACTGGCTCCCTATGAGCAATTCGTCCAGACCGAAGACGCGGCCCTCCAGCAGGGGCGCGGCACGATCCCGCAAGCCCAGTTCGCCCAGCGCGAACAGGCCCTGGCGGCCCGCTTCCAGGAAGCCCGCACCCTGGCCCAGATGCGTGACGCCGAACTGCGTTACACCCTGGCGCTGCAGCGCCAGGCCATCCGCCAGGCCGCCGATCCGATCGTGACGGCCCTGTACACCGAACGCGGCTGCGGCATCCTTATCGCGAGGGAGTCCGTTGTACTGGTCAATCCGGCGATGGACCTGACCGAGGCCGCCATCCAGCGCCTGAACACGGCCCTGCCGACCCTGCCGCCGTTCAACCGGGCGCCGGTTCCGCCCGAGCTGCAGCAGCAGCAATAGGGCCGCCATGCCCGATCCGCGCTTCTTCGACAGCCTGCCGGCGCTGAGCGTCGCCGGGCTGGCGGAACGGATCGGGGGTGAAGTGATGCGGGGCGGAGACCGCCGGGTCTCCGCCGTCGCGCCTCTGGGGTCCGCTGGTCCAGGCGACGTCGCCTTTCTGGGCGATCGAAAATTCGCCGCCGCCCTGGGTCAGACCGGGGCCGGTTGCGTCATCCTTCCCGCCGCGGCGCTCGAGGCCGCGCCCGCCGCCGCCGCCGTCCTCGTGTCCGGCGAGCCCCAGGCCGCCTGGGCGCGCGCGTCCATGGCCTTCCACCGCGCCGTCGGCCTGTCCGCCTCCGATCCCGCCGGAGCCGCGGAGGACGACACTGTGGCGTTCGAGCCCGGCGTGATCGTCGGCGCCGGCGCGCGCATCGGCCGGGGGACGCGCATCGGCGCCAACAGCGTCATCGGCCCCGGCGTCCAGATCGGCCGCGACTGCGTCATCGGGTCCAATGTCAGCGTCGGCTTCGCCCTGATCGGCGACCGCGTCCGCCTGCTGGCCGGGGCGCGGATCGGCGAGGCGGGCTTCGGCGCGGCCCCATCCAGGGCCGGACCGGTCGACGTGCCCCAGCTGGGCCGGGTGATCCTGCAGGACGGGGTCACGGTCGGGGCCAATTCCTGCATCGACCGCGGGGCCTATGACGACACGGTCGTCGGCGAGAATACCAAGATCGATAATCTGGTCATGATCGGCCACAACTGCGTCATCGGCCGCAACTGCCTGCTGGCCGCCCACACCGGGATTTCCGGGTCCTGCGTGGTGGGGGACAATGTGATGTTCGGCGGCCAGGCCGGCATCGGCGATCACATCCGCATCGGCGAGGGGGCCCGCGTCGCGGGCGGCGCCGGGGTGCTGGCCGATATTCCGGCCGGCGAGACCTGGTCGGGCTATCCGGCCAAACCCATCCGACAGTCCTTGCGCGAAGCGATCTGGCTCGCCAAACAGGCGTCCGGAAAGGCGCGCGTGTAGCGTCGACGGCGAGGAAGGCCGCAGGATGAGCGACGACGGGAAAATCGACTACGCCGAGGTGATGCGGCGCCTGCCGCACCGCTATCCCTTCCTGCTGGTCGACAAGGCCGAGGATTTCGTCGCCAACACCTCGATCACCGGCATCAAGAACGTCACCCATAACGAACCCTATTTCCCGGGGCATTTCCCGATCGACCCGGTCATGCCCGGGGTGATGATCATCGAGGCCATGGCCCAGACCGGGGCGCTGCTGATGTCCAAGTCGATGGACGTCACGGTCGAGGGCAAGGTGATCATGTTCATGTCGATCGACGGCGTCCGCTTTCGCAAGCCCGCCCGGCCCGGCGACCAGCTGCGGATGAAGGTGGTGGTCACGAAGATCCGCGGCGACATCTTCAAATTCCGCGGCGAGACCTTCATCGACGGCAAGCTGGCCTCCGAGGCCGATTTCGCGGCCATGATGGTCACGGTCGACAAGCCGGTGGACGCATGAGCCGCATCCACCCGACAGCCCTGGTGGACGGCGGCGCGGTTCTGGGCGACGGGGTCGAGGTCGGGCCATGGTGCATCGTCGGGCCGGGCGTCACGCTGGAAGCCGATGTGCGGCTGGTCAGCCATGTCGTGGTGCAGCAGGACACCACGGTCGGCGCCCGCACCGTCATCCACCCCTTCGCCCTCATCGGCGGCGACCCGCAGCACACCGGCTACAAGGGCGAGACGGTGCGTCTGGAGATCGGGACCGACAACAGCATCCGCGAACATTCGACCTTCAACCGCGGCACGCCGCAGGGCGCAGGCGTCACCCGCATCGGCTCCAACGGCCTGTTCATGACCGGGGCCCATGTGGGCCATGACTGCGTCGTCGGCGACCATGTGGTGATGGCCAACAACGCCACCCTGGGCGGCCACGCGCGGATCGGCTCAAAGGTCTTCCTCGGCGGTCTGGCCGCCGTGCATCAGAACGGCCGGGTCGGGCAGGGCGCCATCGTCGGGGGTCTGGCGGCGGTGACGCGCGACGTCATCCCCTACGGCTCGGCCTGGGGCAACCATGCGCGGCTGCACGGGCTCAATCTGATCGGGCTGAAACGCAAGGGGTATGACAAGACGGCCATCCGCCGGCTGCTGGCGGCCTTCCGCGACCTGTTCGAGGGCGGCGGGACCTTCGCGGAGCGGCTGGACGCGGTCGAGGCGGGCTATGCCGACCTGCCCGAGATCATGGAGATCGTCGCCTTCATCCGCGAGGACGGCAAACGTCCTCTTTGTCTTCCGGGCGAATGAGCAAGCTGGGGCTGATCGCGGGCGGCGGCGCCCTGCCGGTCTCGGTGGCCGCGCGGTGCGAGGCCGAGGGGCGGCCGGTGTTCGTGGTCCGGCTGGCCGGGTTCGCCGACCCGCATCTGGCCCACTATCCGGGCCTTGAGGCGGGCATGGCCGAGATCGGCAAGATACTGGCGGCGATGAAGAAGGCGGGCTGCGGCGCCGTCTGTTTCGCGGGCACGGTCAGCCGTCCGGACTTCAAGACGCTCAAACCCGACCTGAAAGGCGCGACCCTGCTGCCCGGCATCATCGCGGCGGCGACCAAGGGGGACGACGCCCTGCTGCGCAAGATTCTGTCGGTGTTCGAGGCCGAGGGTTATGTCGTCGAAGGCGCCGACGACATTCTCGGCGGCGAGACGCTGCCGGCGGGGGCGCTGGGCGCGGTGCAGCCCACCCCGGCGCAGATGGACGACCTGCGCAAGGCGCTCCACGTCGCCGAGAAATCGGGCGAACTGGACATCGGCCAGGGCGCCGTCGTCTGCGACGGCCTGGTGCTGGCGGTCGAGGCCCAGGAGGGCACCGACGCCATGCTGATGCGCGTCGCCGGCCTGCCCGCCGACCTGCGCGGCTCGGCGGCGGACCGCAAGGGCGTGCTGGCCAAGGCGCCCAAGCCGATCCAGGATCTGCGCGTCGACATGCCGGTGATCGGGGCCCGCACCATCGAGATGGCCGCCGCGGCGGGGCTGGCCGGAATCGGCGGCGTGGCGGGCAAGCTGATCCTGATCGACCGGGCGGGCCTGATCGAGGCCGCCGACCGGCTGGGCCTGTTCGTCTGGGGCGAGGCGCCGGGCGGCGGGCCATGAGCCGACCGCTGAAGATCATGCTGGTCGCCGCCGAGGCCTCGGGCGACGCGCTGGGCGCCGGTCTGGCGGAGGCCCTGAAGGCGCGGCTGGGACCCGATGTGACCTTCGTCGGCGTCGGCGGACCGCGCATGGCGGAACAGGGGGTCCAGAGCCCGTTCGACATCGCCGAACTGTCGGTGCTGGGCTGGATCGAGGGCTTGAAGGCCTACGGGATCGTCAAGCGCCGGGTCGCCGACACCGTGGCGCTGGGCGTGGCCGAAAAGCCCGACGCCGTGGTGCTGATCGACAGCTGGGGCTTCACCATCCGGGTAGCCAAGGCGCTCAAGGCCGTGCTGCCGGGGACGCCGCTGATCAAATACGTCGGGCCGCAGGTCTGGGCCTCGCGGCCGGGGCGGGCGAAGACCCTGGCGGCGGCGGTCGATCATCTGCTCGCTCTCTACGCCTTCGATGCGCCGTGGTTCGAGCGCGAGGGCCTGCCGACGACGGTGGTGGGCTCGCAGGCGCTGCATGTCGACATGAGCGGGGCCGATCCGGGGGTCTTCCGGGCCGCGCGCGGGATCGCGGCGGCGGCGCCCCTGCTGGTCGTCCTGCCGGGCAGCCGGCCGTCCGAGATCCGGCTGATGACGCCCGTCTACGAGGCCGCGGTCGCCCGATTGAAGGCCGCCGATCCGGCGTTGCAGATCGCCGTCGTGGCGGCCGGAACGGTCGCGGCCGACGTCACGGCCCGCGTCGCCGCCTGGCCTTTCCGCGCCCATATGGTGGGCGAGGACCAGAAATACGCCGCCATGCGCGCCGCCACCGTCGCCCTGGCCACCAGCGGCACCGTCTCCACCGAACTGGCGCTGGCGGGCGCGCCGACGGTCATCGCCTACCGCTTCCAGCCGCTCAGCCATGCGATCATGAAGCCGTTCTTCACGGGCAAATACGCGACGCTGTTCAACCATGCGGCGGATGAGGAGATCGCCCGCGAGATGATCCAGAACGACGCCACGCCGGAGAAGGTCGCGGCCGAGGTCGGGCGGCTGCTGGCGGACCCGGCGGCGCGGGCGGATCAGTCGGCGCGGCAGACGGCGGCGCTGGATTTGATGGGGCGCGAGGGGCGTGATCCGTCCGAGATCGCGGCGGACGCGGTCTTGCGGGTGATTGCCCGCAGGGATGCGATGTGAAGGCAGAATCTGGGCCTCGATCATTCTCTCCGTTCAGGCGCGTGAGGAGATTGTCATCCCCGAAGCCGCAAAGCGGCTATCGGGGACGAAGGGTCGCCTTCATCCTGCGCCCGGACGGCTCGGCCGGGCCGGGCGAATGGTCGACCATGCCAGGATGCCCCTGCCGTGGCCCCGGACAAGCTGACGCTTTCCGGAGCTGAGTAAATGGAATGTCGTTCGTCCCGGCTCTCCGCTTCGCTTTGGCCGGGATGACAAGCTATTCCTGTCTATCCGGTGCGGTCGGCCCCGCTGAAGGAGCCGCCTCTGCCCGCATCGCATCCTGGTTGGGCGCCTCCGCTCTCGGAGGAGGAAGCGGTCCTATAAGTCGGCGCTTTTGCGCTTCGTATTCCTCATCACTTATTGCGCCCTGATCTTTCAGAGCCGCAAACTTGGAAAGTTCATCGACATTAGAAGCTGGCGTAGCCTTGCTCGCGTTTAAACGATGCATGAGTTCTATGTTGTGGGCTTGAACCATGCCGGAAATCAGAAACAGATCGACCAATAGCCAAATGCCGAGAGGCAAAAGGAAAATCAGCCCTAAGCCCGCCACCAGGATCGTCACCCAGCCGAGGATCGAGAGAATGAGCTGAGCGACCGCAGAGCCGGTGCGTCCGAGATAGAAGCGGTGGCCACCGAGTCCGCCGGTAAAGAACCAGAGAACGAAGGCAAGCCCTGCGGACTTCTTGCTGCTCTCGAACACCATCAACGCTCGCGTATCAGCACTCAAGCCCGCGTTGGTCATAATGCCTCCAATTCCAGCGTACGTCCGAGGTAACTCGAAGCTAGACGAACCCCGTCTTGGTTGAAAGCGCCAGTTCGGGTTGAACCGTAGCTTGGCCCTGACGGCGCCTCAGCCCCGCGACTGGATCGGCACATAGTCCCGTTCGGTCGGACCGGTGTACAGCTGGCGCGGGCGGCCGATCTTCTGGCCGGGGTCGGCCATCATTTCCTGCCACTGGGCGATCCAGCCGACGGTGCGGGCCAGCGAGAACAGCACGGTGAACATCGAGGTCGGGAAGCCCATCGCCGACAGGGTGATGCCCGAATAGAAGTCGACGTTCGGGAACAGCTTGCGCTCGATGAAATACTCGTCGTTCAGGGCGATCCGCTCCAGCTCCTTGGCGACCTGGAACAGGGGGTCGTTGGGATCGCCGACGGCGGCCAGCACCTCGTCGGCGCTCTCCTTCATCACCTTGGCGCGCGGGTCGTAGTTCTTGTAGACGCGGTGGCCGAAGCCCATCAGCTTGTATTTCTTGGCCTTCACGCCCTCGATGAACTCCGGAATCCTGTCCGGGGCGCCGATTTCCTTGAGCATGTTCAGCGCCTCTTCATTGGCGCCCCCGTGGCTCGGACCCCACAGGCAGGCGATGCCCGCCGCGATACAGGCGAAGGGATTGGCGCCCGACGAACCGGCCAGGCGGACGGTCGAGGTCGAGGCGTTCTGTTCGTGGTCGGCGTGCAGGATGAAGATGCGGTCCATGGCCTTGGCCAGCACCGGATTGACCACATAGTCCTCGGCCGGAACCGCGAAACACATGCGCAGGAAATTCTCGGCGTAGTTCAGGTCGTTGCGCGGCGACACGAAGGGCTGGCCGATCGAATATTTGAACGCCCGCGCCGCCAGGGTGGGCATCTTGGCGATCAGGCGGATGGCCGAGATGTTGCGCTGGACCGGATCATGGATGTCCAGGCTGTCGTGATAGAAGGCCGACAGGGCCCCGACGGTGCCGACCATGATCGACATCGGATGGGCGTCGCGGCGGAAGCCCTCGAAGAAGCGGTCGAACTGGGCGTGCAGCATGGTGTGCATGGTGATGCTGCGTTCGAAGGCCTCATACTGGGCGGCGGTCGGCAGTTCGCCGTGCAGCAGCAGGTGGCAGACCTCGATGAAGTTCGATTTCGAGGCCAGCTGGTCGATGGGATAGCCCCGATGCAGCAGGGTGCCGATATCGCCGTCGATGAAGGTGATGCCGCTTTCGCACGCCGCGGTCGAGGTGAAGCCCGGATCGTAGGTGAAGGCGTCCGTCGCCGTATACAGCTTGCGAATGTCGATGACGTCGGGACCGGTCGAGCCCGAAAGCACGGGCAGATCGACGGTCTTGTCGCCGTAGGTCAGCGTGGCCGAGCCGGCGGCCTTGGCTTGTTCAGTCATGTCAGCCCCATGGTGAAGGCGCGGGGTCCGGCGGAGAGGCGTCGGGTCGCGGTTCCTGTGTGAACGTCACTTAGTCTGTTGCAGCGCATCATCCAAGCGCCCCAGACTTTCTTCGCGTCCGAGCGCGGCGAGGGTCCTGGCGATGTCGGGCGAGACGCCGTCGCCGGTCAGGGCGGCGCGCACGGCGGGGCCGATCTTGCCGAAGCCCACGGCCTCTTCCTCGGCGAAAACCTTGAGCTCGGCCTCGAGGGCGAAGACGTCCCAGCTGGCGAACAATCGCAGCCGGTCGCGCAGGCGTCCGATGCGTTCGCCTGATTCGCCCGACAGCATCGGCAGGGCCTTCTCATGGATGGCGAGGGGCCGGACCTTGAGGGCGAAGCCGGTCTGGTCGGCCAGCTCCAGCGCCGTTTTCGCCCTGTCCTTGACGAAGGGCATGGCCCGCAGCAGCCGGGCCTCGTCGTCGGGGCCGAGGACGTGGCCGCGGGCCAGATGGACGTCGAGCGTCATCTTGGCCAGTCGGTCGTCGTCCGCCAGCCGGATCCAGTGGGCGTTGACGTGGGCCAGCTTGTCGAAGTCCAGCCGCGCCGGCGCCTTGCCCACGCCGGTCAGGTCGAACCATTCCAGCGCCTGGGCGTCGCCGAACAGTTCGTGGTCGCCGTGGGCCCAGCCGAGGCGGGCCAGATAGTTGCGCATCCCCTCGGGCAGATAGCCCATCTCGGCGTATTCATGGACCGCCTGGGCTCCGTGCCGCTTGGACAGTTTGGCCCCGTCGGGACCGTGGATCAGGGGGATGTGGGCGAAGCTCGGGCGGGTCCAGCCGAGGGCGTCATAGATCAGGCTCTGGCGGGCGGCGTTGTTCAGATGGTCGTCGCCGCGGATCACATGGGTGACGCCCATGTCGTGGTCGTCGACGACCACG
>CALSBO010000011.1:0-52258 GCA_943373195.1 Brevundimonas vancanneytii | reverse complement strand
CCAATCTGACCGGCACGCCCATGGCCTGGCGTCCCCAGGGTTCGCTCGCCGCCGACGGGGTGAGGCCCGCGGCGACCGGCGATTATCAAGCCTGGCGGCCGGAATGACGCTGAGGGGTGCCATCCTGGCGGGCGTGACCGCGGCGGCGCTGATGGCGTCGGGCGGGGTCGTGGCCTCGGCTCTCAACGACCTGCCCCAGGACGCCGTTCCGATCCAGGATTCGACCGCCAACCTGAATCGCCAGGCGAACCCGCCGCCGGTCGAGCCCGCGCCCGAGGCGGCGCCCGCTCCGGCCTCGCCTGTGGCCGTGACTCCGCCGTCCCCGGCCATCGTGGTCGCCGAACTGGAAGACGAAGAGGCCGACGAAAAGGCCGAGGAGGAGGCGCCGGCCGTCCGGCGCACCGAGACTCCGGCCGCGCCGTCGCGCCGTCAGCGTCGCCGCGTCGCCATCGTCGAGGCGATCGATAAGATCACCGCCGAATCGATGCGGTTCGAGGTCGAGGTCGGCGGCCGTCCGGTCCGCTTCGAGAAGACCCTGATCATCACCGCCCGGGCCTGCGAGGTCTCCGCGGCCGATGAGCAGGTGTCGGACGCCGTCGCCTATCTGGAAGTCAGCCTGCAGCCGCGCGGCGTGATCCAGGTCAGCGAGCCGCGCCAGATCTTCCGCGGCTGGATGTTCGCCTCGACCCCCGCCGTCAGCGGGCTGCAGCACCCGATCTATGACGCCTGGATCGTGGGCTGCAAGGCGTAGAACACGGCCTCTGACCCGGTCATCGGTTCGAACAGCGAGCGCGTGTTGGGCCGCAGGGACCGCGCCGCTTTCAGCAGCCTGAGATACGCCGCCTGAGGCGTCTCCACCGCGCCGAACTGGCTCAGGTGGCCGGTCAGGAATTGGGTGTCGAGCAATCGCCACCCGCCCCGCTTGAGCCGAGCGACCAGATGCACCAGGGCGATCTTGGAGGCGTCCCGTTCGCGGCTGAACATGCTTTCGCCGAAGAAGGCCCCGCCCAGGGTGACGCCGTACAGGCCGCCGACCAGCGTTTCGTCGCGCCAGCATTCGATGCTGTGGGCGTGGCCGCGGGCGTTCAGTTCGACATAGAGCCGCCGGATCGGGGCGTTGATCCAGCTGTCGTCGCGGCCCGGTCCCGAAGCGGCGCAGGCGTCCAGCACGGCGTCGAAGGCGGTGTCGACCCGGACCTCGACCCCGTCGGCGCGGACCGTGCGCTTCAGCCGCGTCGGGATGTGGAAGCCGTGCAGCGGGATGACGCCGCGTTGCTCCGGCTCGACCAGGAAGATGCGCGGGTCGTCGCGGGCCTCCCCCATGGGAAAGACGCCGGTGGCGTAGCAGTTCAGCAACTCGTCGGGGCCGAAACCGCCGAACGGTCCGCCGGCGCTGAAACCGGGGTCGCTCAGGCCGCGGCCTTCTGGCGTTTGGCCCAGTTCTCGAGCCAGTGAATATCGTAGTCGCCGGACAGGATGTCCGGCTCCTGGAGCAGCTTCTGGAACAGGAGGATAGTGGTGTCGATGCCGCCGACGACCATCTCGTTCAACGAGCGGCGCAGGCGGGCGATGCACTCCTCGCGGTCGCGGCCGTGCACGATCAGCTTGCCGATCAGACTGTCGTAATAGGGCGGGATCGAATAGCCGGCGTAGATGGCGCTATCCAGCCGCACGCCCAGGCCGCCCGGGGCGTGGAAGTCGGTGATCGTGCCGGGCGAAGGCGTGAAGGTCTCGGCGTTCTCGGCGTTGATGCGGCATTCGATGGAATGGCCGGTGAAGGTCACATCGGCCTGGGTGAACGACAGGGGCAGGCCGGCGGCGATGCGGATCTGTTCGCGGACCAGGTCGACGCCGGTGATCATTTCCGTAACCGGATGCTCGACTTGCAGGCGGGTGTTCATCTCGATGAAGAAGAACTCGCCGTCTTCCCAGAGGAATTCGATGGTGCCGACGCCGAGATAGCCGATCTTGCCGATGGCCTCGTTGACGGTGCGGCCGATCTGGGCCCGCTCGACGGCGGACAGGGCCGGCGAGGGGGCCTCTTCCATCACCTTCTGGTGGCGGCGTTGCAGCGAGCAGTCGCGTTCGCCCAGGTGGACGACATTGCCGTGGCTGTCGGCGATGACCTGCAGCTCGATGTGCCGCGGCTTCTGGAGGTAGCGCTCCATATAGACGGCGCCGTTGCCGAAGGCGGCCTGGGCCTCGGACTGGGCGGTCTGGACGGCCTCGACCAGATCGTCGGGAGTCATGGCGACCTTCATGCCGCGCCCGCCGCCGCCGGCGGCGGCCTTGACGATCAGCGGGAAGCCGATGGCTTTCGACGCCTTGACGGCCGCCTCGACGGTCTCGACCTCGCCCTTGGAGCCGGGAACCACGGGAATGCCCGCGTCCATCACCGTCTGTTTGGCGGTGATCTTGTCGCCCATGATGCGGATGTGCTCGGGCCGGGGCCCGATGAAGGTCATGCCGTGGGCCTCGACGATCTCGGCGAAGCGGGCGTTCTCGCTGAGGAAGCCGTAGCCGGGATGGATCGCCTGGGCGCCCGTGATCTCGGCCGCGGCGATGATCGAGGGGATGTTCAGATAGCTCTTGGCGGCCGGGGCCGGACCGATGCAGACGCTTTCGTCGGCCAGACGCACCCACATGGCGCCGCGGTCGGCTTCCGAGTGCACGGCGACGGTGGAGATGCCCATCTCCTTGCAGGCGCGGTGGATCCGCAGGGCGATTTCGCCGCGGTTGGCGATCAGGACCTTCGTGAACATGGCCTAGGCCTCGAGCAAAACGAGGGGTTCGCCGAACTCGACCGGCTGGGCGTCGCCGACCAGAACCTCCTTGACCACGCCGTCGCGAGGGGACTGGATCGGGTTCATCGTCTTCATGGCCTCGACGATCAGCAGGGTCTGGCCCTTCTTGACCTTGTCGCCGGGCTGGCAGAACGGCGGAGCCTCGGGCGAGGCTTGCAGATAGGCGGTGCCGACCATGGGCGACTTCACCTCTTCGCCCGCCCTGGCGACGATGGTGGCGGGGTCGGACGGCATGGACAGGGGCGCGGCGGCGGCCGGGGCGGCGGGCGCGGCATGGGCGGCCTGGGCGGCCGGCGCCGCGGCGTAGTGCACGGGGGCGGCCACGGTGACTTCGCGGGCGACGCGGATGCGCAGTTCGCCGCGCTCGACCTCGATCTCCGTCAGATCGGTGTCATTGAGGATGTCGGCCAGCGACCGCACCAGGGAGGTGTCGATCTCGGCTTCGTTCTTGAGTTTGGGCGCGGGCGTCTTGGGATCGGCCATGGGAGCCTCTTGTTCTCTCTCGTTTCCGAACGGCCTTACGCGACGGCGCGTTCCGGGGCCAGTTCAAGCGCGGCCTTGACCGCCAGTTCATAGCTGCGGGCGCCGTGGCCCGCGATGGTTCGGGTCGCCGCCAGCGCGACGTAGGAGTGGTGGCGGAAGGGCTCGCGCGCCCTGGGGTCGGACAGGTGGCACTCGATGACCGGAATGGACAGGGTCTTCAGCGCGTCCAGCAGGGCGATGGAGGTGTGGGTGAAGGCGGCGGGGTTGATGACCAGGGCCCGGGCCTCGGTGCGCGCCTCCTGCACCCAGTCGATCAGCACGCCTTCGTGATTGGTCTGGCGGAAGACGACGGTCCAGCCCGGCGCGGCCCGTTCGCACAGCGCCTGCACCTCGGCCAGGGTCTCGCGCCCGTAGATGTCCGGCTCGCGCACCCCAAGCAGGTTGAGGTTCGGGCCGTTCAGGACGTAGAGGACGGGGGTCTCGGGCATTGCGCTCGCGGATAGGGCGGACCGACCGGAATCGGACGGGCCTTTTAGCTGAGGCGCAGCGGTTATCAAACCGCGCGCGTGAAAGAGTGACGTAAGGGCATGCTGATCCAGGTCAACGGGGAACACCGCGAGGTTGCGGCGGCGACGATCCTGGCCCTGGTCGAGGAACTGGGGCTGGACGTCCGCAAGGTGGCCGTGGAGCGCAATCTGGAGATCGTGCCCCGGTCGTTGCATGGGGCGACAGCGTTGGCCGAGGGGGACCGGGTGGAACTGGTGCAGTTCGTCGGCGGAGGGTGAGCCGGGTTGAGGTGGGAGGCCCATGCGGAGTAGGTCAGGCTCATGACCGCTTCACACGACGCATGGACCGTCGCCGGACGGACCTTTTCGAGCCGGCTGATCGTCGGCACCGGCAAATACAGGACCTATCAGGAGAACGCCGACGCGGCCGAGGCGGCGGGGGCGGAGATCGTCACGGTGGCGGTGCGGCGAGTGAATCTGTCGGACCCCAGCCAGCCGATGCTGGTCGACTATGTGAAGCCCGACCGGTTCACCTTCCTGCCCAATACGGCGGGCTGTTTCACCGGCGAGGACGCGGTCAGGACGCTGCGGCTGGCGCGCGAGGCGGGCGGTTGGGACCTGGTCAAGCTGGAGGTGCTCAGCGACACCGCGCACCTGTATCCGGACATGATCGAGACGCTGCGGGCGCTGGAGCTGCTGATCAAGGACGGCTTCCAGGTCATGGTCTATTGCACCGACGACGTGGTCATGGCCCGGCGGCTGGAGGAGGCGGGGGCCGCGGCCATCATGCCGGCGGCGGCGCCGATCGGCTCGGGTCTGGGCATCCAGAACCGCGTCAACGTGCGGCTGATCGTCGAGCAGGCGAAGGTGCCGGTGCTGGTCGATGCGGGCGTGGGCACGCCGTCGGACGCGACGCTGGCGATGGAGCTGGGCTGCGACGCGGTGCTGATGAACACGGCCATCGCCGGGGCGACCGATCCGATCCTGATGGCCAGCGCCATGAAGCACGCGGTCATCGCCGGGCGGCAGGGCTATCTGGCCGGGCGGATGCCGAAGCGGATGTACGCCAGCGCGAGTTCGCCGCTGAGCGGGCTGATCTGAGAGTCTTCGGTCGACCCGAAAATTCAGTCTGAATCGTGCTGAATTCCGTCCGGGTGATCCCTTGGGCGTCGCGTCCTGGGGCGGGCGCGGGGGTGAAACTGTGCTGTCAAAGACCGGCCCTGTGGGAGTTTGGGCATCAATGCATATGGCTGCGTCAGATTCGGACGCAGGGTGAAATTCTGTCTGCGGGCGGGGGCGAGAAGACACTGTTGGGGGTCGAGAAGGGCGAGAAGACACGGGGCGGGAAGGGAGGGCGAACCCTTCTCCCATTGGGAGAAGGTGGCGCTTAGCGCCGGATGAGGGTCGGATGGTGTGAGCGGCGAAGCCGCCCCCGGGCAGACGACCCTCACCCTTTCGCGCAAGGACGACGGCTGCGCCGCCGTGCGCTCAAGCCCTCTCCCAATGGGAGAGGGAGTCGGTTAGAGCATCCGTTCCTCCCGACACAGACTGACCCGCCATGCACGACATCCGCGCCATTCGAGACCATCCCGCCGCCTTCGTGAGCGGCTGGTCGTCGCGTGGGGTGACTGACGCGCAGGCGCTGGTCGATGAAATCCTGATGCTGGATACGGCGCTGCGGGCGGCGCAGACGGCCGGGCAGACGGCGCTGGCGACGCGCAACGAAGCCTCCAAGCTGATCGGGGCGGCGATGGGCCGGAAGGACCTCGTCGAGGCCGAACGACTGAAGGGCGAGGTCGAGAGCCTGAAGGGCGAGATCGCGGCGGCGGAGGCCGAGGAGGCGCGCGTCGGCAAGGCGCTGCGCGACCTGCTGGCGGCGCAGAAGAGCCTGGCGGCGGACGATGTGCCGGAGGGCGAGGACGAGAGCGGCAATGTGCTGGTGGGCCAGCCGTGGGGGACGCCGCGCGAGGGCGGCCCGGCCAAGGATCACGCCGATCTGGGCGAGGCCATGGGCCTGCTGGACTTCGAGGCGGCGGCGAAGATGTCGGGCTCGCGGTTCGCGGTGATCAAGGGCGGGCTGGCGCGGCTGGAACGGGCCATCGGCCAGTTCATGCTGGACGTGCAAACGGGCGAGCATGGCTATCTGGAGGTCAATCCGCCCTATCTGGTCAAGGACGACGCGATGTTCGGGACCGGGCAGTTGCCGAAGTTCGCAGACGACCTGTTTGAAGTCTTCGGCGGCGCTCGCCGAATGGAGAGCGAGATCGCCAAGTTCGAGGCGGTTTCAGCAGAAAAACTAAAGGCCCAGTCAAACCTGACAGCCGCATTGGATTTGGTCGTCCGGCTGAAGACGCACGCTGCTAGCGCGCCGGGAGCCGAATGGTTCGAGGCCCAGTTGCAGGACGCCGCAGAACAGTTGGGGTCGTACAGCGGAGCGGTTCAAGCTGATGCCAACGCTCTGATGGCCCAGTTCCTTGATCTCCAGAAGCGGGAAGGTGGGGCACTCCACACCAGCCGCCTCATCCCCACCGCCGAAGTCTCCCTGACCAACCTCGTGCGCGAGCAGATCCTGTCCGAGGACGAGCTGGCCACGCCCATCCGCTACACCGCCCTGACGCCCTGCTTCCGCGCCGAAGCAGGCTCTGCCGGACGGGACACGCGCGGGCTGATCCGGCAGCACCAGTTCCACAAGGTGGAGATGGTCTCGATCACGCGGCCCGAGGACTCCGAGGCCGAGCACGAGCGGATGGTGCGTTGCGCCGAGGCGGTGCTGGAGAAGCTGAACCTGCCGTACCGCCGGATGCTGCTGTGCAAGGGCGACATGGGCTTTTCGGCGAAGAAGACCTTTGATCTTGAGGTGTGGTTGCCGTCGCAGGGGACGTACCGCGAGATCAGCTCCTGCTCCAACTGCGGCGACTTCCAGTCGCGGCGGATGGATGCGCGGTTCAAGCGGGCCGGGGAGAAGAAGACCGAGTTCGTGCACACGCTGAACGGCTCGGGGCTGGCGGTCGGGCGGACGCTGGTGGCGGTGATGGAGAACTATCAGGAAGAGGACGGGCGGATTGCGGTGCCGGAGGTGTTGCTGCCCTATATGGGCGGTGTGACTCATGTGGGCGGCTCTCTATGATTTCCGCTCATCCCCGCGAACGCGGGGACCCCGTGCTTTCGTTGCGCATTGGCGGATGGGATAGCCACCGGGTTTGATCCGGAAAGACTGGATCGCCCAAAGAACTGGGTCCCCGCGTTCGCGGGGATGAGCGGAAGAGAGAGTTCAGATGCTGAAAGTCATGGGTTCACTGACCGCCGCCCTGGCCCTGACGGCCTGCGCCGCCGGGCCGTCGTCGAACACCTACAGCCACGCGGCGGGGGATGGGTCGTTCACCGGCTGGGTGCGGTTCGCGAACGGGGAGTTCCAGCTGTACGGCGACCGGGATCAGGTGCTGCAGCCGTTCTCGCGCCCCTGCGTCTCGGGCGCGGCGTCGCGCGACGAGATGCGTCAGGCGCGGCAGGACCTGAACGGCGTCAAGGTGACGATCGCCGGCCGAACGGCGCCGTGGAGCCAGGCGGCGAACGGGCGGATCGAGCACGCGGGCGAGGTCATCCGCAACGACTGCGGCGGCGGCTTCGTCATCCTGGCCGACGACATCCGGCCGGCGAACTGAGGCTGACCGGGACCCGATGCGGATACTGCTGACCAATGACGACGGTATCGACGCGGAAGGCCTTGAAACCCTTGAACGCATCGCGCGGACCCTGTCGGACCCGGCCTCAAGTAGCGCGAAGCGCGATAGGCCCAACGATATCTGGGTCTGCGCGCCGCAGGTCGAGCAGTCGGGCAAGGGGCGGGGGATCACCCTGACTGAGCCGCTGCGGGTGCATCGCGTTTCCGACAAGCGGTTCGCCGTGACGGGGACGCCGACGGACTGTGTGGTGCTGGCGGTCCACGACCTGATGCCCGAAAGGCCCGATCTGGTGCTGTCGGGGGTCAATCGCGGGCACAATGTCGGCGAGGACTGTTCCTATTCGGGCACGGTGGCGGGGGCGTTGCAGGGCATGGCCTTCGGCATCCGCTCGATCGCCCTGAGCCAGTCGCTGGAGCGGTTCCATGACGAGGTGCGGGCGCACTGGGAGACGGCGGAGGCGTTCGCACCGGCCATCATCTCGCGCCTGCTGGGCCAGCCGTGGCAGGACGGGGTGGTGATGAACCTGAACTTTCCCGCCCGCGCGCCCGAGGCCGTGACCGAGGTCGAGGTGACGCGGCAGGGCTTCCGCGACATTGGCGAGATGCATGCGGTCAAACGCACCGACCTGCGCGGGCGCGACTATTACTGGATGAGTTTCCGCGGGACGAAACACGACCATCCGCCGGGCACCGACCTGCGGGCCATGGACGAGGGCAAGATTTCGGTCACGCCGCTGCACATCGACCTGACCCATGCGCCGAGCCTGCATGACCTGAAGGGCGTGCTGGGCGGGGCGCCGCCGAAAGTTCTTGCGGGATGAACCGTCCCTGCAATCCGTCATCCTCGGGCTTGTCCCGAGGACCCATGGTTCGGGATACTGGAGCCGTGGCCAGATCGCTTCCATGCGAGCCGTCTTTCGTGCGACCGATGGATGGGTCCTCGGGACAAGCCCGAGGATGACGGTGATATTTTGAAACTCAACGACGACCGCGCCGGGCGTCTGATCCTGGGCCTGCGCCAGCAGGGGGTGACGGACCCGCGCGTGCTGGCGGCGATGGAATCGATCGACCGCGCCGTGTTCGTGCACGAGAAATTCCTCGATCAGGCCTGGGAGGACCAGGCCCTGCCGATCGACTGCGCCCAGACGATTTCCCAGCCCTATATCGTCGGCCTGATGACCCAGGCGCTGGACGTGCAGCCGCGCCACCGGGTGCTGGAGATCGGCACCGGCAGCGGCTACCAGGCCGCGGTGCTGAGCCGGCTGGCGCGCTACGTCTATTCGATCGAGCGGTATCGCAGCCTGCTGAGCGAGGCCGAGGCGCGGCTGAAGGCGCTGAAGATCGACAATGTCATCACCCAGCACGGCGACGGCGGCCTGGGCTGGCCGCAGCAGGCGCCGTTCGACCGGATCATGGTCACCGCCGCCTCGCCCGGCGAGCCGACCGAACTGCTGCACCAGTTGAAGCCGGGCGGGATACTGGTGTGCCCGGTGGGGCGATCGTCGGTGCAGCGGCTGCACCGCTATGTCGGCCAGTCCGACGGCAGCTTCCAGCGCGAGAGCCTGGCCGAGGTGCGGTTCGTGCCGCTGGTGGAGGGGACGGCGAAGGAGGGGTGAGGCGAGGGGCGAGGGACGAGGTTCGAGGGGCGAGGTTTTAGGGGCGCTTTGGGTCGGTGAATCGCTGCGGCGCCGTCGACGCACTTTCTTACTCGAACCTCGCCCCTCGCCCCCCGAACCTCCCGTTAACCTCCCCGCCCAACTTTCGCGCCGTTTGACGGGTTGGCTTCGCGCGGCGGTCGGGGCACACAGGCCAAGCTCTTTGGGGCTGCGACCGAGCGGCGGGAGACGGCATGACCATACGATTCGCGATCAGGGTGCTGGCGGTGCTGGGCGCCGCGGCGACGATGGCGGCCTGCGCCAGCTATCCGACCGAGCCGCGCTATGCGATCCACGCGGATGCGGCGCCGCCGCCGTCGCGGACCCCGGCCTATCCCACGGCGCCGATCCCGAGCGGCGAGGGCGTGCGCGGGCCGACCAATCCGGCGGACGAGGCGCCGCCGCCCCGGACCGCGCCCGTGGCCGAGATCGAGGGCGGGGCGCTGGATGCGCCGGTCAACACCGCGCCGCGCTATGCGCCCGCGACCAACCCCGCGGCCGGACCGGCCTCGGACGGGTTCGAGGCGCCGCCGCCCCCCGCGCGATCGGGAGGCGGGGCCGTGACGGCCGGGGCCGAGTACGAAATCCAGCCGGGGGACACGATTTCGGGCATCGGCCGGCGGTTCCAGACGCCGGTGCAGACGCTGATCGACCTGAACGGCCTGGGGCCGCGGGCGGCGATCAGTCCGGGCCAGCGGCTGATCCTGCCGTCGACGGCGGTGGACATCGGCGGCGATCCCTACGCCACCGGTCCGTCGCCGGGCGGGGTGTTCGTGCCGGAAGAGGGCACGCCGCCCCCGCCGCCGCCGCCGCCCTCGGGCAATGTCGCCAATCCGCCGCCGCGCGTGACGGCCGACAACGCCGGACCCGCCCCCATGGCCGGGTCGGCGGGGCTGGACTGGCCGGTGCGCGGCGACATCCTGAGGCGGTTCGGGCCGGTCGGACTGGGCGAGCGCAACAACGGGGTGAACATCGGCGGGGAGGCCGGGGACGAGGTCCGGGCCGCCGCGTCCGGGCGGGTCGGCTATGTCGGCGACGATCTGGCGGGGCAGGGGCTGACGGTGCTGATCGTGCACCGCGACGGCTGGCGCACCGTCTATGGCCATCTGGGCACGGCGACGGTGCGTGACGGCGACGACATTCGGGCGGGCCAGCGGATCGGCACGGTGGGGAACACCGCCGGGGACGGACGGCCCTCGATCCATTTCGAGACCTGGCGGATGCGCGGCGACCAGCCGGTGGCCGTCGATCCCCTGACCGTATTGCCGCGATAGCTTCGTCCGACGCGTTGCAAAGTATGACGGCGCACCCTAGGTTCCGCGCCTCATTTTCAAGGGCCGCCTGACGCGGTCCCAGACGTTTGCGGAGACTATCGTGACGGAACTCATGGCGGGGCCTTTCGGCACCCTGATCTTCTTCGTCCCTGTCATCATCCTGTTCTACTTCATGCTGATCCGTCCGCAGCAGAAGGCGATGAAGGCCCACCAGGCGCTGGTCGCGGGTCTGAAGCGCGGCGACACGGTGGTGCTGTCCAACGGCATGATCGGCAAGGTGACGCGCGTCGAGAACGACGAGGCCATGGTCGAGATCGCCCAGGGCGTGAACGTGCGGGTGGTCAAACAGATGATCACCCAGGTGCGCGACCGCACGGCGGTGGCGGCCAACGACACCAAGACCATCGCCAAGTCCTGACGCCGTTCTGAAAGGTCCGGGGACGCCCGCATGATCCATCTGTCGCGCTGGAAGGTTGTTCTGGTCGCCCTGTCGCTGGTGTTCGGAATGCTGTTCGCATACCCGAACCTGCTGACGGCGTCGCAGCGGGAGGCGCTGCCCGGCTGGCTGCCGAAGAGCGGCCTGAACCTGGGGCTTGACCTGCAGGGCGGGTCCTATCTGCTGCTGGAGGTCGATGTGCCCGCCATGCGCGAGGCGCGGATGACCAATCTGGGCGAGGACGCCCGGACGGTGCTGGCCGAGGCCCGCGTCGGGGTGTTGAGCGTCGCCCGTGAGCCCGCCGGCGTCGTCGTGACCTTGGCCGATCCGTCGCAGATGGAACTGGCCCTGCAGTCGATGCGCGGCCTGGTGCAGAACAACACCGGCCTCTCGGACCGGACGGTGACGCGGCAAGGGTCGGAGCGCATCCGCTACGCCTTCACCGACCAGGCCCTGGCCTCGATGGGATCGGACGCCGTGACCCAGTCGATCGAGGTGGTGCGCCGCCGGATCGACGAACTGGGCACCCGGGAGCCTTCGATCACCCGCCAGGGCGACGACCGGATCGTGGTCCAGGCGCCGGGCGAGAGCGATCCGGCCCAGCTGGAGCGCGTCATCGGCCAGACGGCCCAGCTGACGTTCCAGATGGTCGACGTCGACAACTCCACCCAGGAAGCCATGGCCGGGGCCGTGCCGCCGGATTCCGAACTGATCCCCGGTTCGCCCGACACGGGTCAGGCCATGTTCCTGGTCAAGCGGCGCGTGCTGGTGTCGGGCGACAACCTGACCAAGGCCGAGGTGACCGCGGACGAGAACAACCGCACGGCCATCGGCTTCCGCTTCGACGGCGCCGGGGCACGCCGGTTCGGCGAGGCGACGACTAACAACATCGGCCGGCCCTTCGCCATCATCCTGGACGGTCAGGTCATCTCGGCGCCCACGATCATCACCGCCATCACCGGCGGACAGGGGCAGATCACCGGCAACTATTCCATCGCCGAGGCCTCGGAGATGGTGAACCTGCTGAACGGCGGGGCCCTGCCGGCGCCGCTGAACGTCGAGGAGCGCCGGGCTGTGACCGCCGAACTGGGCGCCGACGCCGTGGCCGCGGGCGAGGTGTCGACCGTGATCGCCTTCGTCTCGGTGCTGGTCTTCATGGTGCTGGCCTATGGCGTCGTCTTCGGCGGCGTGTCGGTGATCGCCCTGCTGGTCAACGGCCTGCTGATCATCGCCGCCATGTCGATGACCGGAGCCAGCCTGACCCTGCCGGGCATCGCCGGCCTGATCCTGACCCTGGCCGTGGCGGTGGACGCCAACGTCATCATCTATGAGCGGATGCGCGACGAGTTCCGCAACGGACGGTCGGTGATCGCCGCGGTCGATTCCGGCTTCTCGCGCGCCATGGTGACCATCTTCGACGCCAACATCACCCACCTGGGCGCGGCGGCGATCATGTTCATGCTGGGCGCCGGACCGGTGAAGGGCTTTGCCTGGACCCTGGCCATCGGCGTGTTCACGACGGTGTTCAGTGCGGTTCTGGTGACCCAGATCCTGCTGGCCGTGTGGCTGCGCGTCGCCCGTCCCAAAATCCTGCCGATCGCGTGAGTACGCCCATGACCCCCGGTTCGCGCTTCTGGCCGCTGATCAAGCTTCTGCCGGTCAAGACCAATTTCAAATATGTGGCCTACGCCAAGGTCGTCGGCATTCTGCTGGTGCTCGCCTGCGTCGGCTCGATGGTCATGGTCCTGACGCCGCTCAGGGGACCGTGCGCCGGGCTGAACTGCGGCATCGACTTCACCGGCGGCACCTCGATGCAGCTGTCGACCGCACCGCGGCAGGCCGATCTGGATACGATCCGGACGACCCTGAGCGGCCTGGGCTTCGGCGATGTGCAGGTCCAGGCGTTCGAGAACGGCACCGACGTCACCACCCGGTTCGAGACGCCCGACGGCGAGGTCGCGACCGTGGCCGTCGACCGGGCCAAGGCCGCCCTGACCGGGGCCCTGGGTCCGACCCGGTTCGGCTCGACCGAGGTGGTGGGCTCCAAGGTGTCCGGCGAGCTGTTCTTCAACGGCGTGCTGGCCCTGGTGCTCGCGATCGGGCTGATGATGACCTACATCTGGCTCCGGTTCGGCCTGACATTCGGCCTGGGCGCCGTGCTGGCGCTGGTCAATGTGGTGATCCTGACGCTGGGCATGTTCGCCGTGACCAAGCTTGACTTCACCCTCAACGCCGTGGCCGCCATCCTGACCATCATCGGCTATTCGGTGAACGACACCATCGTGGTGCTGGACCGGGTTCGCGAGAACCTGCGCAAATACAAGAAACTGCCGCTGGGCGAGGTCATCGACCTGTCGATCAACGAGACCCTGTCGCGGACGGTGATCACGGGCACGACCGGGATCATGGCCCTGACCGGACTGGCCGTGTTCGGCGGACCGGCGCTGTTCGGCTTCTCGGTGGCCATGATCTTCGGCATCGTGGTCGGCACCTTCTCCTCGATCTTCGTGGCCGCGCCCGCGCTGCAGATACTGGGCGTCAAGCGCGGCGGGTCCGAGGACACCGCGCCGGTCAAGCTGGGGATGGCGAGCCGGCCGTAGGAGTGAGTTGTGAAGGGTGAGTAGTGAGTGGCGTCGCGCCGCATCGCTCACTACTCACGAGTCGCTCCTCACCGAGCCCATTACGAAGCGTTGGCCGTCTTCGCCACGGGCGCTACAGTCGCCCCCTATCGAATCGCGCTCTGGGAGGGGCGGACCATGGGCAAGCTGCTGTCGAACTTTCGCACCACCATCCTGCTCAGCCTCGTGCTGGCGCTGGGAATGATCCTCGCCTTCGGCCAGGTGGCGGGCGGTTTCGGAGACCTGTTCTGGCAGGCCGCGCTGCGCTGGGTGCACGTCGTGGCCGGCATCCTGTGGATCGGCCTGCTGTACTATTTCAACTTCGTCCAGATTCGGGTCATGCCCAACATCCCCGCCGAGCTGAAGCCGGCGGTCGGCAAGCATATCGCGCCGGAGGCCCTGTTCTGGTTCCGCTGGTCGGCGCTGGTGACCGTGCTGGCGGGTCTGGGCGTCATGTTCGCCCGTGGGCACGCCTATGCGATGGAAGTTCTGAGCTTCGGCCTGGCCCGCGGCCTGACAGAAGACCAGAAGGGCTTCACCCTGATGGGAATCGGCACCTGGTTGGCGGTGATCATGTTCCTCAACGTCTGGGGCATCATCTGGCCGAACCAGAAGCGGGCGCTGGGCATCGTGCCCGCAGAGGACGATGTGAAGGCGAAGTCGGCCCGCATCGCCATGCTGGCCAGCCGCACGAACCTGCTGCTGTCGCTGCCGATGCTGACGTCGATGGCGATGTACCAGACGCTGTTTGGCTGATCCTTCGCTCGCTCAAGGGGGCCAGACCCTCGAGGCCCAGGTCCGCGCCGCCGATCTTGACCGGTGGCTGTCCAGCCGGTTCGTGGCCGATGAGCGGCTGCGCGCGGACCTGATCGCCCTCTACGCCTTCGAGGCGGAGCTGATGGCCATTCCGGCGCGGGTCACCCAGCCGCTGCTGGCCGAGATGCGCTATGTCTGGTGGCGCGAGCAGATGGACGGGGTCTTCGCTGGAATCGCGCGCAAGGGCCATCCGGTGCTGGAGGCCCTGACCGATGTGGTCGCGCGCCACCGGCTGGACGGGGCCCCGTTCGACGCCCTGATCGAGGCCCACATCGGCCGGGTGCACGGCGCGCCGCACGATCTTGACGCCTTCTATGTCGGGCCGATGCAGGCGGCGGTGCAGGTCCTGGCGGGGCCGGGGTTCGAGGGGGCGGTTGTCGAGGCTGGACGGGTTCGCGGCTTGGCCCAGACCGGGCAGGCGGAGGCGGCGCGGGCCTTGAAGGCGACGGCCAATCGCGCTCTCGCCGCCTTGCCGGTTCGAGCCTTTCCGGCCGTCGCCGCCGCCGCGCTGACGCGCCCGGCCGCGCCCGAGTTCGTCAAGCGACTGAGGCTGGTCGCCGCCTGTCTGCGCGGGGTCATCTGACGCGGGGAGCCAGTCCTGCCCGCATTGAATGATTGACACGCCGTTGAGTTAGGTCGCGTGGTCACCACCGAGGGCCGGATCATGTTCAAGACCTTACGCCGGGCGCTCTGCGCCCACAATTTCAGCTGGTCCGAAAGGCGAGGCGGCAAGGTCTGCGCCCGCTGCGGACAGTTCCAGGCCGAGGCGCAGGGCGAGGCCGGTCCGATGCCTCCCCGGGAACCTTAAGCGAGACCGGCGCCCGGGGAATTTCGTTACAAAGAATCAATCCGCGCGCCTTTGACCCGCGCGAGCCCGCCGCCCTATCGTCGCGACCGAACTGGAGCGGCGACATGATCTTGCGGACACTTTTGACGGCGGCGGCCCTCGGGGCGTCGCTGACGGCCTGCGCGACCGCGCCGGACCCCGCGGCTTCGGCCCCGTCCGTGACCGTGGCCGCCGCCCCGGCCGCCGCGCCGCTGATCGCGGTGGAGCAGTTCGAACTCGATAACGGCCTGAGGGTGGTGTTCCACATCGACCGGTCCGATCCCGTCGTGGCCGTTGTGCTGGCCGCGCGGGTCGGCTCGGCGCGCGAGGAGCCGGGGCGGACCGGCTTCGCCCATCTGTTCGAACACCTGTTCTTCCTCGATTCCGAAAACCTGGGACCGGGCGGGCTGGACGCGATGAGTGCGCGCATCGGCGGCTCGGGCGCCAACGGCTCAACCAGCCAGGACATCACCGACTATCTGCAGACCGTGCCCAGCGACGCGCTGGAGAAGATGATCTGGGCCGAGGCGGACAAGCTCGGTTATTTCATCAACACCGTCACCGACGCCGTGCTGGCCAAGGAGAAGGAGGTCGTCAAGAACGAGAAGCGGCAGGGGGTCGACAACGAGCCCTATGGCCATACCAACGGCGTCATCCTTGAGGCCCTGTATCCCGAGGACCACCCCTACAGCTGGCCGGTGATCGGCTCGCTGGCCGACCTGGACGCGGCGACTTTGGAGGATGTGCGCGGCTTCTATCGGCGGTGGTACACGCCGAACAATTCGACGCTGGTGATCGCGGGGGACTTCGATCCGGATCAGGCGCGCGCCTGGGTGCAGCGGTATTTCGGCGAGATCCCGCGCGGGCCGGAGGCGTCGGTTCAACAGGCGCGGCCGGCGGGTCTGACCGAGACCCGGCTGCTGATGCATGAGGACAATTTCGCCACCCTGCCGCAACTGACCCTGGCCTTCCCGACCGTCGAGCGCGGCCATCCGGACGAGGCGGCGCTGGATGTGCTGGTGACCCTGCTGACCGACGGCAAGGAGGCGCCGCTGACCGCCGTACTGGTCGACGAGGCGAAACTGACCGACGAGGTCGGGGGTTTCTCGGGCGCGGACCAGATCGCCGGCGGGGTGACGCTGCAGGTCACGGCCTTCGAAGGCGTCGATCTGGACACGGTGCGCGCCGCACTGGACCAGGGCTTCGACCGGTTCGAGACCTGGGGCGTCGATCCCGCCGCCCTGGCGCGGGTCAAGACGGTGGCCGAGGCCGGCTTCTACGGCCAGCTGGGCAGCGTCCTGGGCAAGGGCGCGGCCCTGGCCCGCTACGACCTGTACGGCGCCACGCCGGATCGCGATCTGGCCGCGCTGAGGGCGGTGACCGCCGAGGATGTGATGCGGGTCTACCGGACGTATATCGAGGGGCGTCCGCACGTCGCCACCAGCTTCACGCCGCGGGGACAGGCCGCGCTGGCGCTGCAAGGCTCGGCCGTCGCCGCCGTGGTCGAGGAGCCGATCGTCCAGGGCGCCGAGGCCGCGGTCGATCCGCGTGCGCAGACGGCGTCCTATGAGCGCACGCCGTCAAGCTTCGACCGCATGGTCGAACCGCCGTTCGGAGATCCGGCCGTGGTGGCCTCGCCGACGATCTGGAACGCCGCCCTGCCCAACGGTCTGACCGTGTCGGGCATCGAGAACGACGAGACGCCGCTGGTCTGGTTCGAACTGTCGATCGACGGCGGCCGGCTGTTCGACGATCCGGCGAAACCGGGCGCCGCAAGCCTGCTGGCGCGGATGATGGACCGGGGCACGCGCGACCGCACGCCCGCCGAGCTGGAGAACGCCTTCAAGTCGCTGGGGGCCCAGGTCGCCGTGACGGCGGGGGACGAGCGGTTCGTGATCTCGGGTCGGACCCTTTCGCGCAATCTGGCCGCCACGATCGATCTGGTCGAGGAGATGCTGCTGGAGCCGCGCTGGGACCCGGCCGAACTCGATCTGGCCAAGGCCGCCACGACCGCCCAGATCCAGGCCGCCCGCGCCCAGCCGCCCGCCATCGCCGGCCGGGTCTATAGTCTGATCGCCTATGGACCGGACCACATCCTGTCGCGCGGCGCCCTGGGCACCGAGGCCTCGGTCGCGGCCCTGACCATGGACGACCTGAGGGCGTGGCAGACGAACAATCTGGCGCCCAACAATGCCCGCGTCCGCATCGTCGGCGCGGTGGACGAGGCCGCGGCGACGGCGGCGCTGGCGGGTCTGGGCCAGCGCTGGGCGCGGCGTGAGGTCACGGTCCCGGCCTATGCGGCGCCGACGCCGCCCACCGGGTCGCGGGTCTATTTCTACGACATGCCGAATGCCTCCCAGTCGGTGCTGGTGTTCGGCTATCCGGCGCTGAGCCGGGCTGATCCGGACTTCTATCCGGCGACGGCGATGAACTACCGGCTGGGCGGCGGCGGCTTCGCCTCGCGCCTGACCCAGCAGATGCGCGAGGGCGCGGGCTATACCTACGGCGTGCGCAGCGGCTTCGCCGGCGGCGATGAGGTCGGCCATTTCCAGCTGTCCAGCGCCGTGCGCACCAATGTCACCCTCGAAGCCGCCACCATGGCCCGCGACATCGTGAGGGACTATGGCGCGACCTTCACCGAGGCCGATCTGGGCGTGACCCGCGACGCCATCGGCCGCAGCCGCGCCCGGGCCTTCGAGACCGCCGGGGCCAAGCTGGACGTGCTGGAGGCGATCGGCGACTTCGGCCTGCCCGCCAACTATCTGGACCGGGAGGCGGGGGTCATCCGGGGGCTGACGGTGGAGCAGGTTCAGGCCCTGGCCGCGGAACATCTGCGGACCGACGGCATGATCTACGTGGTGGTCGGGGACGCGGCGACGCAGGCGGCGCGGCTGGAGGCGCTGGGCTATGGCGCGCCGGTGATGATCAATGAGGCGCTGGCCGCCGCGGACCGCTAGGGCGTCAGCCGCGCGGCCAGACCGTGACCTCGGGCGGCCAGACCTCGCGGTTGGGCGAGCCGTCATAGGCCCATTGCAGGGTCCGGGCGACGGCATGGGCCAGGCCGCGCGCCAGCGGCCGTGGCAGGGTTCGCGGCTGGTCGTGCAGGGCCCGGGCCCAGTCGGGCAGCAGGTCCATCCCCGCCTGCATGATCAGGCCGGCGGCCAGATCGACAGCGGGCGAGCCGATGGTCTGACGCATGACCAGGGCGGCGACCTCATGGGTGCGGGCGTCGGCGCGCAGCCGGGGTCGGAAGGCTTCGATCAGGGTCTCGGCCGCGGCCCGGTCGCGGGGCAGGGGCTCGGCGCCCAGAGCCTGACCGATGCGGGCCGTCTCGGCGAAATAGGCGTCCTGGTCGGCCTGGCTCATGTCCGGTTCGGCGTAGCGGATCCAGGCGTCGAGGAAGCTGATCGTCTCGGTGACATGGACCCAGGCCAGCAGTTCGGGGTCGGAGACGCGATAGGCCGTTCCGTCGGGCAGGGTTCCGCCCAGCTTGCTGTGGATGCGGTTGACCCTGTCGATGGCGGCGCGGCCGGCGACGGCGTGGTCATAGGTGGTGACGGCGATGAATTTGGCCGTGCGGCGCAGGCGACCGTGCATGTCGGCGCGGAAGTCGGAATGGTCCCAGACCCCCGCCAGCACCGCCGGATGCAGCATCTGCAGCAGCAGGCCCGAGACGCCGCCGATCATCATGGTGACGATGTCGCCATTGACCCGCCAGGCCACGGAGTCGGGCGGGAACAGGGCGTCGGCGCGGCGCAGGGCCGGCCGCTCGCCGCGTTCGGCGTCATTGAAGATGTCGGTGATCCGCCGGCGGATGGCGACCTTGGCGGGTTCGAGAGGGGCAGGCCGCATAACCGTCTAATCGCCGTCCGCCAGCGGGCGTGCAAGTCCGGAACGCGTCCGGTAATTCCTTGTTACCTCATAGCCCGCCCGATAGGCTGACGGCGCGGGCGAGGTTGGGCATGTCGATGAGCGAAGACCAGACGGCTCCGGCACCGATCAAGGGCCGCGCTCCGACGACCCTGCGCCGCCTCGTCAGTCACCTGCGGAGGCACGACTGGACCACCGCTGGGATCGAGTTCCTGATCGTCATTCTGGGTGTGTTCGTCGGTCTTCAGGCGAACACTTGGAGCGCCCAGCAGACGGACAAGCGGCGCGGCGAGGAATATGTTGAACGCCTCATCGTCGATCTGGAGCGCGATCTGGTCCAGCGGCGCAACTTGGTCGCCTATTACGAGGCGGTTCAGGAAAGCGCCGAGCGGACCCACACCCTATTGCTGCGGTCAGATTCCGACGCCCGGGCGCTGGTTATCAACGCCTATCGGGCCACGGAATTCTCCGGGGCGCCCTGGAGTCGGGCGACTTGGGAAGAGATCGTGTCGTCCGGCGACTTGGCGCTGTTGCCGCGGTCGGCGATTGATGGGGGCCTCTTGTACTACTTCGACGACAACACGGCGGTCAGGGTATTCGAGGCGTTGAGAGCGTCACGCTACCGGCGCCGAGTTCGGGGAGCGCTTCCGCACGGCGTTCAGACGGCGATACGGCAGGGCTGCGGCGATCTGCGCGACGCATCGGAGCAGATCACGGGTTTTCGGGAAGACTGCGTCCTTGGCTCGGCCGAATCCGAGATCGGCATGGCGGCCCAAGCCTTGCGAGATGATCCAGAGATGCTCACCGACCTGCGCTATCATTTCTCGGACCTTGATTCCGCGCAGCGAAACTTGCGGGCCGACCTGATTTTTCTCGAGCGCGCCTTGGCGGCGCTGAAGGCGGACGATCGAGGACGTTAAGTATCCCGCCACGCCTTCAGCGCCTCGAGCGCCCTCAGGCTCATCAGCCGCTTCTTCGCCCGGCCGCGTTCCTTCATCGGAATCTTGACCCCGGCCTCGTCGACCTTGGGGGCCTCGAGCGGGGGGAGCAGGCCGTAGTTGATGTTCATCGGCTGGAATTTGGAGATGCCGCCGGGGCCTTCGAGGTGGCCGCCGGTGATGTGTTCGACCAGGGCGCCCATCGCGGTGTGGACGGGCGGCGCCTCAAGCGGCTTGCCCAGCCGTTCGGCGGCGGCGAGGCGGCCGGTCAGCAGGCCCATGGCGGCGCTCTCGACATAGCCCTCGACACCCGTGACCTGACCGGCGAAGCGCAGGCGCGGCATGGCCTTGAGGCGCAGCTGGCGGTCCAGCAGTTTCGGGCTGTTCAGGAAGGTGTTGCGGTGCAGGCCGCCGAGGCGGGCGAACTGCGCGTCCTGCAGGCCGGGGATCATGCGGAAGACCTCGGCCTGGGCCCCGTGCTTCAGCTTGGTCTGGAAGCCGACCATGTTGAACAGGGTGCCGAGCGCATTGTCCTGACGCAGCTGGACGATGGCCCAGGCCTTGACCTGGGGGTCGCGCGGGTTGGTCAGGCCGACGGGCTTCATCGGGCCGTGGCGGAGGGTCTCCCGGCCGCGTTCGGCCATGACCTCGATGGGCAGGCAGCCGTCGAAATAGGGGACGTTCTCCCACGCCTTGAACTCGGCCTTGGGGCCGTTCAGCAGGGCATCGATGAAGGCCTCGTACTGGGCCTTGTCCATCGGGCAGTTGACGTAGGCGGCGGCGTCGCCGCCCGGGCCTTCCTTGTCATAGCGGGACTGGCGCCAGGCGACGTCGAAATCGATGCTGTCGGCGTGGACGATGGGGGCGATGGCGTCGAAGAAGCTGAGCGCGTCCTCGCCGGTCAGGTCGAGGATGGCGGCGACGAGTGCGGGGGAGGTCAGGGGGCCGGTGGCGACGATGACGTTGTCCCAGTCTTCGGGCGGCAGGCCGGCGATCTCCTCGCGGACGATGGTGACGAGGGGGTGGGCTTCCAGCTTCGCCGTGACCGCCTGCGAGAACCCGTCGCGGTCGACGGCCAGGGCGCCCCCGGCGGGGACCTGATGCGCGTCGCCGCAGCTCATGATGATGGAATCGAGCGCCCGCATCTCGGCGTGGAGCAGACCGACGGCGTTATGCTCCCAGTCGTCGGAGCGGAAGGAGTTGGAACAGACCAGCTCCGCGAGCCCGTCGGTGTGGTGGGCGTCGGTCTTCACGCCGGGGACGCCGCGCATCTCGTGCAGGACGACGGGCACGCCCGCACTGGCGATCTGCCAGGCGGCTTCCGAGCCGGCGAGGCCGCCGCCGATGACGTGGATGGGCTGGATTGCGGGAGAAGTCATTGCGGCCTTCTAGCCACGCCGGGCCGCCGCGTCAGCACCGGAAACGGTCCCGGTATGGTGAAGCTGGATAACGGGGGTATGATCGCGCCGCTTGGGAGGGCGAAATGAAGAGATTTTCGATCATGGACGCGGCCGTCGAGCCGTTCCGTCTGGTCGGCCGGCGGCCGATCGCGACCATCGTCTGGGGACTGGTGCTGATTGCGCCGAGCCTGATGGCGCTGGGGGCCATGCTCCCCATGATGTCGACCATGTTCGCGGGCGGTTTCGATCCGGCCGCGTTCGAGCCCGGCGCCGATGCCGACGAGATGATGTTCGGCGACGACATGGCGACGATGATGCAGTTCCAGATGTGGTCCAACCTGGCCAATCTGGTCGGACTGCTGACGCTGTTGCTCGTGACCACGGCAATTATCCGGGCCGTCCATGCGGGCCGCAAGAGCGACGGCGCCTTCTTCCTGCGGATCGGCATGGCCGAGCTTCAGGTGGCCGTGATCGGACTGGCGGTCTTCTTCGGCTTCATGATCGTGGCCATTCTGACGATCATGCTGGCGGTGGGCGTCGGTTTCGCGGTCTGGCAGTTGGGAGACCCCTGGCGCTGGCTGGCGTGCATCGCCCTGGGCGGCGCGGTGTTTCTGGGTCTGATGATGTTGTGGGGTCGGCTGTCGCTCTTGGCGCCGGCCAGCATCCGCTATCGGACCTTCGCCTTCGAGGAGGGCTGGAAGCTGGGCCGGGGTCAGACCCGCAGATTGCTGGGCCTGTGGATCATCCTGCTGCTGATCGCGATCATGCTCTGCATCGTCTTCATGACCCTGTTCTTCATCGTCATGCTGGCGGTGGGCGGCGGCGTTTCGGCGACCGATCCGGAGGCGGTCGAGGCCTGGGTGCGCGGTCTGCCGCAACGGCCCGGCCTGCTGATCGGCATGGGCGTCGTGCTCCTGATCCCGATGGCCTGGCTGCAGGGCTTCTCGCAGGCGCTGTTCACGGCGCCCTATGCCTATGCGGTGCAGTCGCTGGTCGGACCGGATGATGCGACGGTCGCCGAGGAATTCCGCTGACAGGCGCTGCGGCGCTCACTAGGCTTGGAACGGACTCACGGGGAGGGAACTATGGCGTTTTCAGCGACTGACGCGGCGTTCGAGGGATTCAGGGTGGTGCGCCGACACCCGATGGCATTGGTGTTCTGGTCCCTGTTCTATCTGGTGATCATGGTCGCGGCCCTGGCCATGGTCGGCGGCAGCGTCATCGGGATGATCAACGCGGCGGAGGCGCTGGAGACCTCCGGGGCGACCTCGCCCGACGACTTCATGCCGATTCTCTCCAGCTATCTGGCTATTCTGGCGGTCGTCCTGCCGGTCAGCCTGATCGCCAGCGCCATGATCTACGCCGCCGTGTCGCGCGCCGTGCTGCGGCCGTCGGAAAGCGCGTTCGGCTATTTGCGGCTCGGCATGGACGAGGTCCGGGTTCTGGTCGTCTCCCTCGTCCTGTTCATCGTCTTCGGGGTGGCGATGGTGGTCGTGAGCGGGATCATCGGGGCGGTCATCGGATTCACCGCCGCGGCCGATATGCCGGCGCTGTGGCTTCTGGTGGTGCTTCTGGTCTGCGCGGCCATCGCCCTGTTCATCTGGCTGGCGGTG
Organism: Brevundimonas vancanneytii; assembly: GCA_943373195.1. Classification (GTDB taxonomy): domain Bacteria; phylum Pseudomonadota; class Alphaproteobacteria; order Caulobacterales; family Caulobacteraceae; genus Brevundimonas; species Brevundimonas vancanneytii_B. Next base: position 29,337 of record CALSBO010000011.1, on the reverse strand, counting down.
CGGCTTAGCCTGGCGATCCCGATCACCATGGCCGAGCGGCGCATCGCCATTTTCGATTCCTTCGCCGTCACCAAGGGCCGGTTCTGGCCGCTGCTCGGCATGGCGCTGCTGGCCGCGGTGATGAGCTTCGTCGTCGGCTTGCTCGGCTCCTTGGTTGGCATGCCGATCCAGATGGCGACCGGCGGCATGACGTCCCTGGCCGGCCTCGAGGGCGAGAGCCTTCAGGTCATTCTCCAGTCGGCCTGGCCGGCGATCACCGCCTGGATCGTGATCAACGCCATCATGTCGGCGCTGCAGGTCGCGGTCGTCTATGCGCCGTTCTCGGCCGCCTATCGCGGCATCAAGGGCGGTCAGCCGAGCGCCGAGGTGTTCGAGTAGACCTGTCTCCAGCGGGTGGCAGGCGATACCGCCCTCCGCCCGCGGGAAATTCCCAGGCCGGTGCAATCCATTCTCCGCCGTGGCGGCCTCATGGCTGGACGGACGATCGTCCGACGGGTTGCGAGGGGGAGCTGAATGGCCGGGATCGAACTTTACGCCGAACGGAAGCGGCGGCATCGCCGGACCTGGACGATCGCCGCGATCGTCCTCGCCGCCGTCTTCATGCTCGGCGGCCAGTTGGTCGCCTATTTCCCCGCGATCGCGGCGGGCTTCATCACCCCGGGCGGCGGCACGGACGGTTGGCCGCAGCTGACCTATGAGCTGGTGGCGGCCTTCGGGCTGGAGGTCTCCGGGGTGAAGATCGACAGCCTTCCGCTGATCACCGACCTGACGGCGACCCCGGGGGCGGCCTGGTGGCTGACGGGCGGCGCCTTCGGACCGGAAGCCAGCGTGGCCGCCACGGCGGTGCTGGGGCTCGGCGTCATCGTCCTGATGGTGGGCGGCAAGACCCGGGACCGCGGCGTGGAGGCCGCGCCGGTCCCCGCCTGAGCCGTCAGGCGCGCTTCCTGAGCGCCGCCACCCGCGCCTTGCGTCGGGTTTCGTGCCGGTCGAGGATTTCCTTCAGGTATTTGCCGGTCCAGCTCTTCGGATTGGCGGCGACCTGTTCGGGGGTGCCGACCGCGACGATCTCGCCGCCGCCGTCGCCGCCCTCGGGCCCGAAATCCAGCAGCCAGTCGGCCACCTTGATGACGTCCAGATTGTGCTCGATCACCACGATGGTGTTGCCGTTGTCGACCAGCTCCTGCAGCACCTCCAGCAGCTTCCTCGTGTCCTCGAAATGCAGGCCCGTGGTCGGCTCGTCGAGGATGTAGAGGGTCTTGCCGGTGGCCCGTTTCGACAGTTCTTTCGACAGTTTGACCCGCTGGGCCTCCCCGCCGGACAGGGTGGTCGCGGACTGGCCGACCTTGACGTAGCCGAGGCCGACGCGGTTCAGGGTCAGCATCTTGTCGCGGATCGAGGGCACGGCCTTGAAGAAGTTCGCCGCTTCCTCGACCGTCATATCCAGAACATCGGATATGCTCTTGCCCTTGAAGACGATTTCCATCGTCTCGCGATTGTAGCGTTTGCCCTTGCAGACGTCGCAGGTGACGTAGACGTCGGGCAGGAAATGCATCTCGATCTTGATCAAGCCGTCGCCCTGGCAGGCCTCGCAGCGTCCGCCCTTGACGTTGAATGAGAACCGGCCGGGGCCGTAGCCGCGGGCCTTGGACTCGGGCAGGCCGGCGTACCAGTCGCGGATCGGTCCGAAGGCGCCGGTGTAGGTGGCCGGGTTTGAGCGCGGGGTGCGGCCGATAGGCGACTGGTCGATGTCGATGACCTTGTCGAACAGCTCCAGCCCCTCGATGCGGTCGAAGGGCGCCGGGGCGTCCGAGGCGTTGTGCAGTCGGCGGGCGGCGGCCTTGTAGAGGGTTTCGATGGTGAAGGTCGACTTGCCGCCGCCGGACACGCCGGTGATGCAGGTGAAGACGCCGCCGGGAATCTCGCCGGTGACGTTCTTCAGATTGTTGCCGGTGGCGCCCGAAATCCTCAGCATCTTCTTGCGGTCGATCGGGCGGCGGCCGTCGGCGGGCAGTTCGATCTCGCGTTCGCCGGTCAGGTATTTGGCGGTCAGGGAGGCGCCGTTGGCCATGACCTCGGCCGGGGTGCCCTGGGCGCAGACCTCACCGCCGTGGATGCCGGCGGCCGGGCCCATGTCGATGACATAGTCGGCCGTCAGGATCGCCTCCTCGTCATGCTCGACCACGAGGACGGAATTGCCGAGGTCGCGCAAGCCGCGCAGGCTTTCCAGAAGGCGGGAGTTGTCGCGCTGGTGCAGGCCGATGGACGGCTCGTCGAGGACGTAGAGCACCCCGGTCAGGCCCGAGCCGATCTGGGAGGCGAGACGGATGCGCTGGCTTTCGCCGCCGGACAGGGTGCCCGAGGCGCGCGACAGGCTGAGATAGTCGAGGCCGACATTGTTCAGGAAACGCAGCCGGTCGGTGATCTCCTTCAGGATGCGGCGGCCGATCTCCAGCTGTTTGTCGGTCAGCTTGCCGTCCAGCTCGGTGAACCAGGCGTGGGCGGCCTTGATCGACAGCCAGGACACCTCGGCGATGTCGGTGGCCGCCACCTTGACCGCCAGGGCCTCGGGCTTGAGGCGTTTGCCCAGGCAGACCTCGCACGGGGTCTCGGACTGGAACCGGCCCAGCTCCTCGCGCACCCAGGCGGAATCGGTCTCGCGCCAGCGCCGCTCGAGGTTGGGCAGCACGCCTTCGAACGCCTTGGAGACCTCGTATTTGCGGGCGTTGTCGTCATAGGTGAATTTGATCTTCTCGGCGCCGGTGCCGCGCAGGATCACGGTCTGGGCCTGTTCCGGCAGATCGCGCCAGGCCTGGTCCATCGAGAAGCCGAAGTGGCGGGCCAGCGACTGCAGGGTCTGGGTGTAGAGCGGCGAGGGGCCGCGCGACCAGGGCGCCACGGCGCCCTTGTGTAGCGTCTTGTCCCGGTCGGGAATGACCAGATCGGCGTCGAAGGCGAGCTTGACCCCCAGGCCGTCGCAGGCCGGGCAGGCGCCGAAGGGGTTGTTGAAGGAGAACAGCCGCGGCTCGATCTCGGAGATGGTGAAGCCCGAGACCGGGCAGGCGAATTTTTCCGAGAAGGTGATGCGTCGCGGCTGTTCGCCTTCAGGGGCGGAGGCCCATTCGGCCACGGCGATGCCGTCGGCGAGGCCGAGGGCGGTCTGCAGGCTGTCGGCGTAGCGGCTCTCCAGCCCGTCCTTGGTGACGATCCGGTCCACGACGATGTCGATGTCGTGTTTGAACTTCTTGTCCAGCGTCGGGGCGTCCTCGATGGCATGGAACTGGCCGTCGATCTTGAGCCGCTGGAAGCCGGACCGCTGCCATTCGGCGATTTCCTTGCGGTGTTCTCCCTTGCGGCCGCGCACGACGGGGGCCAGCAGCAGGATGCGTTCGCCCTCGGGCAGGGCGGTCAGCTTGTCGACCATCATGGAGATGGTCTGGCTCTCGATCGGCAGGCCGGTGGCGGGGGAGTAGGGCACGCCCACGCGCGCCCACAGCAGGCGCATATAGTCGTGAATCTCGGTCACCGTGCCGACGGTCGAGCGCGGGTTCTTGGACGTGGTCTTCTGTTCGATCGAGATGGCCGGCGACAGGCCTTCGATCAGGTCGACGTCGGGCTTGCCCATCAGTTCCAGGAACTGCCGGGCGTAGGCGCTCAGGCTCTCGACATAGCGGCGCTGGCCCTCGGCATAGATGGTGTCGAAGGCGAGTGACGACTTCCCCGAGCCCGACAGGCCGGTCATGACCACGAGCTTCTCACGCGGGATGTCGAGATCGACGCCCTTGAGATTGTGCTCGCGGGCGCCGCGCACGCGGATGAAGTTGTGCTTTTCGGTCATGAGGCCTGAAGGCTGGGAAATCCGGGAACGCGACAGGGCCGGGGAGGGTCCGGCGCGACGCCGCTATATGGGGATCAATTCGCGGAATTCAGCAAGAACATTGTGGGAACATTCAGACCTTGCTGACACATGGTGTCACTGGTCCAGGAAATCGCCGGCGTTGAAGGTGATGACGCAGCGATGATCGGCGCCGGCGGCCGAGGAGCAGGAATCGACGCCGAACATATTGGCCATGACCCTGGCCGTGGAACGGTAGGTGCGGCCGTCATGGTCGAAGGCGGAGCCGATCCGGGCGCTCCAGGGGCCGAGGGCGTCATAGAAGGCGCGGGCCGGGGCGCCGGTGCAGGTGAACAGAATCAGTTCGTCGCCGCCGCCGTCGGAGGCGCGGCGGAAATCCCCCGTCGCGGCGGCCTGTCCGATGCAGTCGGCGTAGTAGCGCGCATTGGCAGGGGCCCGATCGCCGGCGATCGGGGCGTAGTCCGGGACCGTCATGACAGGCTCCGGTGCATGGGCGCAGGCCGCCAGAGTGGCGCTCAGACCAATGACGGCGACCGGCGGGAACTGGCGCATGATCTGTCCTCCTGCTGCACCGTCTCACGGTCTCGTCAGCCGCGCCATTGCCGAAATGGCTTGCCAGATCGCCGGTTCGTCCGCATCTTCATCGTTTAGAGTAGGCTTCCGGAGGTCAGACGATGATGATCAGCGCGCTGGAAATCGGCTTCGGCCTTTCCGCAACGCTGCTGGCGCTCGTCTTCGCGCTCAGCCTGCCAAGGCCGAAGCGGGTCCGCGTTCGCGCTCGTCGCGATACGACGCACCGCTCCTGAACCTCTGACAAATCCGAATCTCGACCCGGCCGACGGCGAAGCCGCGTTCCGGTCAGGCCTGGCGGTTGAAGGCGACGGCGCGGCCGTCGCCGGCGTTGGCGCGACCCGAGGCGCCGTAGGCCGAGGGGTTGCCGCGCTGGCCGGAGACCTCGGCGGCGATGGTTCTGACCAGACCTTCGGAGATGATGCGGGCGGCCTCGACGGCGCGGGCGTGGCGCGACAGGACCGCCTCGAAGGCCTCGGTGGCGCGGATCAGGGCGGTGCGGTCAGCGGCGGGCGCGGCGGCGACCGAGGCCGGATTGGCCTTCAACTGGGCCGACTCGCGGCGGTAGGCGTTGGCCAGGTCCTGGGTGCCGGCCAGGGCGGCGGCGGCGTCCTGCGGCCGGTGCGATTCAAAGACTTTCGACTCCTCGCTCAACCGGGCGGTCAGGCGGGTGGTCAGGTCGATCAGCTGGCGGACCCGGGCGGTGGCGTTCACCGTGGCGGCGTCGGTCATCGACCCTGCTCCTGCATTCTCAGCATCTGGGCGACGACCTGATCGGCCAGGCCGATGCCGCCCGAGCGGACGGTCTGTTTGGCCATGGCCTCCACCAGAAAGCCGCGCCAGGTTCCCTCGGCCTCGCCGCCGCCGAACGGGGCCTCGGTCGACAGGCCCTCGAACATGGGTTTCAGCATCTGGGCCAGGAAGGAGGCCTCGAACGCCTCCGCCGTTTCGCGCATGCGGGCGGTGGCGGCCGGAGCCGCGGCCAAAGTCGCCGGAGAAGGTGCGGTCGGGGCGACGGCGGCGATCGTCGGATCCATCACATCACCTCGATGTCGGCCTGGAGGGCGCCGGCGGCCTTGATGGCCTGCAGGATGCTGATCATGTCGCGCGGGCTGACGCCCAGGGCATTGAGGCCGTTGACCAGGGTGGACAGGGAGGCCCCGCCGCCGACGATGCGCATCTGGCGACCCAGGTCTTCCTCAACCGAGACGTCGGACTGGGGCACCACGACGGTCTCGCCGCCGCGGCTGAAGGGTTCGGGCTGGCTGACCTGGGGCGTTTCCTGGACCGAGATGGTCAGATTGCCCTGGGCGATGGCGACGGTGGAGACGCGCACGGCGTCGCCCATGACGATGACGCCATTGACCTCGTCGATGATGACCCGGGCCGGGGAGTCGACCTGGACCTCCAGGTTCTCGACCCGGCTGATGAAGCCGGCCATGCCCATCTGGCCCGGCGCGCGCAGGGCCACGACGGTGCCGTTCTCGGCCAGGGCGGAGTTCGGATAGATCTGGTTGATGGCGGCGGCCATGCGCTGGGCCGTGGTGAAGTCGGGATTGCGCAGGGTCAGCCGGACCTCGGTCATATTGGCCAGGTGGAAGCCGGTCTCGCGCTCGACCGTGGCGCCCGAGGCGATGCGGCCGGCGGTGGGGACGCCGCGCGTGACCGAGGAGCCCGAGGCGCCGCCGCCCGAGACGGCGCCGGTCTGCACGGACCCTTGCGCCACCGCATAGACCTGGCCGTCCGCGCCTTGCAGGCTGGTGACCAGCAGGGTGCCGCCCAGCAGGCTCTTGGCGTCGCACATCGAGGAGACATTGACGTCGATCCGGGCGCCCGGGGTGGCGAAGGGCGGCAGTTCGGCCGTGACCATGATGGCGGCCATGTTCTTGGAGTTGGCGTTGGCCCCGCGAATGTTGACCCCCAGCCGCTCGGTCATGCCTTCCAGCGACTGGCGGGTGAAGGGACAGTTGCGCAGGCTGTCGCCCGTGCCGTTCAGCCCGACGACAAGGCCGTAGCCGACCAGCTGGTTGGACCGGACGCCCTCGACCGCGGCGATGTCCTTGATCCGCGACTGCGCCAGCGACGGCGAGGCGAATCCGGCCAGGGCGGCGGCGGTCAGGAGGGTGGCGAGCGGTTTCTGCATAGGCGGGGCGTCCACATACTGTTGCGTCCGGCGTCATGCCAGCGGCGTGCCAGTGGAAAAGCGCAGCAAAAACAGCAGCGCGGCCGGCCGGCTCAGGCGCGGAAGCGGCAGAAACTGCCGGGCCGTTAACCAAACGGTGACGCGGCGGCGTCGATGGTCGGCCATGTGCTGGAGTCGCTTTCCATGAAGGTTTCAGGCCCGTCCGGACCCCCGTCGGCCCAAGGGGCCCGTCCCGCGCGCGCCGGCGGGCGCTTTTCCCTGCCGACCGCGAGCGGAGCCGCCGCCCCCGGCGCGACCGCATCCGCATCGTCTGTATCAGGCGTCGCCAATGTCTCGGCCCTGATGGCCCTGCAGGGGGTCGAGGACGTGACCGAACGGCGGCGTCGCGCGATCCGGCGCGGCGGCGGTCTGCTGGACCGGCTGGAAGAGCTGAAGCTGGCGCTGTTGCAGGGCGAGGCGGGCGAGGGGGCGCTGGATCGACTGACGCGTACGTTGCGCGAGGAGCGGCCCGCCGACGCCGACCCCGGTCTCGCCAGCCTGCTGGACCAGATCGATCTGCGGGCCGCGGTGGAGCTGGCCAAGGCCGATTTACGCCGCAGTGCAGCATAAGTGCGCGAATTCCTTTGAAAAAGATCGCTCGTTGAGCATTGGGTGATGAAGAAATGTCACGCTCGCGCCCGGACCGACAGCTTCACAGGTCACGCTCGCGCGAGCGTTGTTGCCGCGACTCTCGACCAACCCTATAGACACCGCTGCGCCACAGGGGGGCGCTGCTTTTAAGACCGTGAGTGCGAATATGACCGCATTGGCGTCTGTGATTGTCGAGCCGGCCGCTTACAGGCCATCCGACGACGAGCCGTTCATGAACGAGCGGCAGCTGGCCTATTTCAAGGGCAAGCTGATGGACTGGAAGGATGACATCCTTCGCGAGTCCAAGGGGACCGTCGTCAACCTGAAGGCCGAGACGGAGAATCATCCGGATCTGGTCGACCGGGCGTCGTCGGAATCCGACCGGGCGCTGGAACTGCGCACCCGCGACCGCCAGCGCAAGCTGATCTCCAAGATCGACGAGGCGCTGCGCCGCATCGAGGACGGCTCCTACGGCTATTGCGAGGAGACCGGCGAGCCGATCAGCCTCGGACGGCTGGAGGCCCGCCCGACGGCGACGCTGTCGGTCGAGGCCCAGGAGCGGCATGAGCGCCGCGAACGGGTGCACCGGGACGACTGAACGCCGGATCGCGCCGGCTGACGACCCTGGAGGGAAGGATGCGGATCGCAACCGCGCTTTGCCTGTTGGCGATCCTGACCGGAATCGCGGGATGCGCCGTGACCCGGCCTGAGCCCGCTGTGGCCGTCACGCCGCTGGATTTCCTGCCGGCGCTTCGGGGCGAGTATTTCGCGATCCAGTCCGCGGTGACGGGCCGGACGCATCACATCTATGTCCGTCTCCCCGAGGGCTACGACCCGGCCACTGCGAGGCTGTATCCGACGGTCTATCTGACCGACGGCGATACGCTGTTCCCGATGCTGGCGCCCCAGCATCTGTTCCTGACCTATGACGACGGCCTGCCCGAGGCGATCGTGGTGGGGATCGCCTACGGCGGCTTTGATCCGGTCGTGAACAGGCGGCACATCGATTTCCAGTCGCCCGGCGAGGGCGTGGCTCCGGAAGACGCCGGCGCGGAGGCCTTCCAGCGCTTGCTGAAGACGGAGCTGATCCCGGAGATCGAGCGGCGGCATCGTTCAGACGGCGCACGGCGCGTGCTGTTCGGCCAGTCGAGGGGCGGGGCCTTCGTTCTGTACTCGGCGGTGACTGATCCGGACCTGTTCTGGGGGCGGATCGCGAGCAATCCCTCCATCACGCCAGGCATCGAGTCCCTGCTGGAGCCAGCGGCGGCGGCCACGCGTCGCGATCTGACGCTGGTCGTGGCCAGCGGCACGCGCGATCGGGCGGACCTGCAGGTCGAGGCCGCGCGCTGGCTGTCGGTCTGGCAGGCGCGCCCGGAGCGGCCCTGGCGGCTGTTCGGGGAGCGTATCGAGGGCGGCACCCATGCCGCCAACGCGCCGGACACTTATCGTCTGGGGCTGCACCGGCTGTTCGACGCAGACGGCTCGCCTTGACTTGGCCGCTCTGGAGCGCGACCTAGCCGCCTCCCATTCGAGGTCTGCTGCTCTTCATGTCCGTCAAGGTCCGTTTCGCCCCGTCCCCGACGGGGAAGCTGCACGTCGGCAATGTCCGCACCGCCCTGGTCAACTGGATGTTCGCCAAGGGGCAGGGCGGTTCGTTCGTCCTGCGCATCGACGACACCGATCTGGCGCGCTCGACGCCGGAGTTCGAACAGGGGATCGAGGACGACCTGACCTGGCTGGGTCTGGTCTGGGACGAACGCTACAACCAGTCCAGGCGGTTTGATCGGTATGAAGAGGCCGCGGCGCGGCTGAAGGCCTCGGGCCGGCTGTACGCCTGCTATGACACCGCCGAGGAGCTGGACCGGCGCCGCAAGGTGCAGCTGTCGCGCGGCCTGCCGCCGATCTACGACCGCGCGGCCCTCGAACTGACCGACGCCGAGAAGGTGGCCTTTGAGGCCGAGGGGCGCCGTCCGCACTGGCGCTTCAAGCTGGACGGCCGCCGCGTCGCCTGGGAGGACCTGGCCCGCGGCCATGCCGAGGTGGACACAACCTCGATGTCGGACCCGGTGCTGATCCGCGAGGACGGCCTGTTCCTCTACACCCTGCCGTCGGTCGTCGACGATATCGACATGGCCATCACCCACGTCATCCGCGGCGAGGACCACGTCACCAATACCGGGGCCCAGATCGAGATCTTCGAGGCGCTGGGCGCGACCGCGCCCGGCTTCGCCCATATGCCGCTGCTGGTCGGCGCCGACGGTCAGGCCCTGTCCAAGCGGCTGGGGTCGCTGTCGATCGCCGAGATGCGCGAGCAGGGCTATGAGCCGATCGCCATCACCAGCCATCTCGGCCGGATCGGCACCTCTGACCCGCTGGAAGTCGGAACCTCGATCGGGGCCCTGGGGACGAGCTTCGCCTTCTCGAAAATGGGCCGGTCGCCGGCGCGCTACGACACGACCGATCTGGACCGGCTGAACGCCCAGTCGCTGCATGGGATGGACTATGCCGTCGCGCAGCCGCGGCTGACCGGACTGAACGCCGATCTGGGCGAGGTGTTCTGGAACGGGGTGCGCGGCAACCTTCAGAAGTTCACGGATGTCGTTGAAATGGCGACGATCGTCCGGGGGCCTGTCACGCCCATGATCGAGGACGCCGCCTTTGCGGCTGCGGCCCTGGCGACCCTGCCGGCGGTCATCGACGAGACCCTGTGGCCGGTCTGGACGGCGGCGGTGAAGGACGCCACCGGGGCCAAGGGCAAGGCCCTGTTCATGCCGCTGCGGATGATGATTACCGGCCAGGCGCACGGCCCCGACATGGCGACGCTGGCGCCGATGATCGGTCGCGAGCGCATCGTCCGGCGGCTGCGCGGCGAGACGGCCTGACACGCCCACGGATCGTCATGGCCAGCAAAAAAGGCCGCCGTTCGCACGGCGGCCTTTTCGGTTGCGCGACCTCGGGATCAGGCGTTGCAGGCGGCGATCTGTTCGGCCGACAGGGCGACGCCCTTGTAGCTGAACGAGGACACCGGGCCGAGGCGGGCCACGACGCGGCGGCAGGCGCGGGTGGCCGGCTGATTGGCGCCGCCGTTGGCGATGCAGGACGCGCCTTCACAGCGCCAGGAGGCGCCGTCGATGATGGTGGCGGCGGCCGGGGCGCGGGCGGCGTCGGCGAGGACGGCGCTGGTCGTGACGGGGGCCGAATTCGGGGCTTGGGCGAAGGCGGGGGCGGCGATGAACAGGGCCGCGGCGACAAGCAGAGCACGCATGGGGAGGTCTCCGGTTAGGCGGGCGCGGCAATCCGACCCGCAACGCCAGCGTCCGTTGTTATACGCAACTGTCGAGGTGCGTATCTAAAAGCAATGAACGGACGCTAGCTGACTGACCATTGATTACTTATCGGCGATCATGTTGCAAGTGCGGCAACGCGTTTCCGCCCTGCATGGCCGCGACGGCGGCCTCGACCGTATCGCAGACAACCCAAGCTTGACGGAAGGTGGCCGGAGTCATCCGCTCCTCGATGCTGTGCTCCATCACGGCCAGCAGCGGTTCCCAGAAGCCGTTCAGATTCAGGAAGATCACCGGCTTGGAATGCAGGTCCAGCCGCTTCCACGACAGCACCTCGATGACCTCTTCCAGCGTGCCGACGCCGCCGGGCGCGACCACGAAGGCGTCGGACTGGTCGTACATGATGGACTTGCGCTCGTGCATCGAGGGCACGATCAGGGTCTCGACGTCGTCGAACAGCCGCTCGCGGCTGCGCAGGAAGCCCGGCATGACGCCGAGCACCCGGCCGCCGGCCTCATGCGCCGCGCGGGCGGAAGCACCCATCAGCCCCACGCCGCCGCCGCCATAGACCAGCCGCCAGCCGGCCTCGGCCGTCTGTTTGCCGAAATCGCGCGCGGCGGCGGTGTAGGCGGGATCGGACAGGTCGGATGAACCGCAGAACAGGCAGACGGAGCGACCGTCGAAAGGCTGGATAACGACAGGCGACGACATGGGGCCTCGAGAACAGATGGGAGACAGCAGGCGCCTCGGCGCGCTATCTGGGCCGACACTCCTAGCGGTCGGAGGCACACGATGAAACGGCCCATGTTCGACACGGCGGCGATGGCGGCGCTGATCTGCGCGGCCACCGGCTGTTCGCCACCGGCCGCCGCTCCCGCGGCCGAGCCGCCCGCCGGGAACGATGCGGGGGCGTGGACCCGGCCGCCCCTGATTCGCGCCGTCGAGCGGGTGGCTGGGGGACTGATCTTCACCGGTCAGGCGGAACCGGGCGCGCGGGTGGTGCTGCGCAGTGATTCGGGGCCCGGCCATGCGGCGGCGGCCGACGCCGAGGGGCGGTTCCGGATTCGCATGTCGGCGCCGACGGGTGATCTGCTGCTGCGGCCGGAGATCCAGGACGGCCAGGATTCGTCCCCGGCGCCGGAACGGCTGCTGATCGTCGCCGGCGGGCGCGGACCCATGGCCATCTTGCGGGCGGGCGCGGCGACGCGGCGGCTGGACCGGGCCCCGGCCCTGGGGGCGGTCGACAGCGACGGACGGATGCGGCTGGTCTCGGGGCGGGCCGCGCCGGGCGGCGTGACGGTCGACCTGCAGGCCGGGGGCGAAGCCGGACAGGTGACTCCCGACGCTTCGGGCCGCTGGAGCCTGGCGCTGGGCCCGTCAGCGGGGCCGGACGAAATCCGCGTCGGCGACCGCGACTTCATCTGGCCCGGCGAGGCCGCGGCGGGCGCGGCGCAGGGAGTCGAACGGGCGGGCAGCGGCTGGCGGGTGACCTGGAGCGGGCCGGCGGGCGGTCGGCAGACGACCTGGCTGCCGGATGCTTCGTGAAGCGGGATTTACGCACCGTTAACCAATTCACGGCATCCGATGGGTGTCTTCCTTCTTCGAGGACACCCACCATCACCGAACTTCTCCAGCCCGGCGCGCTCGCGTCGGGCTTTTTTTCGGTCTGACGCTGTGGTGGGGAAAGAGTGGCTCCGCGGGTAGGATTCGAACCTACGACCAGCCGATTAACAGTCGGCTGCTCTACCACTGAGCTACCGCGGAACACTTCCTCTCGGGAAGGCGGGCGCTATAGCAGCGCGAGTCAGACTGACGCAACGGGAAATATCCGATCTTGGCCGTGATCCGCATCGACCAGCCCGACGATCCGCGCATCGCCGGCTTCCGCGACATCAGGGAAAGGGACCTGACGGGCAGGCAGGGCCTGTTCGTGGCCGAGGGCGCGGTGGTGCTGAACGTGCTGACGTCGGACCGGTCGCTGTGCCGTCCGGCGGCGGTGCTGCTGGACGCCAAACGGGTCGAGGGACTGGCGGACGTGCTGGCGCGGCTGCCGGAAGACACGCCGGTCTACGCCGCCGAGGCCATGGTTCTGGATGCGATCGCGGGGTTTCACCTGCATCGCGGCATCCTGGCGCTGGGGGAAAAGCCGCCGGCGCGGACGCTCTCGACCTGTCTGGCGGCGGTGGGGCCTGATGCCGTGGTGGTCGCGGCCTGCGGCATCGGCAATCACGACAATATGGGCGGGGTGTTCCGGAACGCCGCCGCCTTCGGCGCCGCCGCGGTGCTGCTGGACGACCGTTGCTGCGACCCGTTTTATCGCAAGGCCATCCGGGTTTCGGTCGGGGCCGTGCTGCGGACGCCGATGGCGACGGGGCTGGAGGCCCTGGCGATGATCGAGGGGTTGAAGGCGGCGGGGTTCACGGTGTTGGCGCTGACCCCGGGCGCGCGCGAGTCACTGGAGCGAACGCCGCGCGGCGGCCGCGTGGCCATCGTGCTGGGACCCGAGGGGCCGGGCCTGCCCCGGGCGGTGATCGAACACTGTCGATCGGTCGGAATCCCGATGTCCGGCGGCTTTGATTCGCTCAATGTGTCCGTGGCCAGTGGAATCGCCCTGCATCATTTCACCCGACAGGCGTGAAACGATCACCAAATCGCGATTAACGCTTTGTACACCTTGATGAACCGCCAAAGCTGTGTCGCTGTATGGGCGTCCGGGGGGAGTTCAATCATGTTCGGTGGCGTTTTCGTCTTCATTCACCGCAATGCGCGCGTCGCGCTGGCGGTGGGCATCGTCGCGGCCGGGGTCAGCGTCGCGAGTGTGATCGGCTGGATCACCGCGCCGATCTGAAGGCGCCGGTCCGCCCGCCCTGACGAAAAATCGCGATGGAGGCCTGACCGAGAATCGAACTCGGGTGCAAGGATTTGCAGTCCTCTGCGTAACCACTCCGCCATCAGGCCCTGGGCCGTTGGAAACGGCCGCGCCATCGCGAGGGGCGTTCGCTATCAGATCGGATTGTCCCCCGCAACGCACAGACCTATAAGCGCGCCAGAATTCCGGTGCTTCGCCGGTCGCCCCAGCCGCAGGATCGTCCCTCCATGGATTTCGCCGCCGCCCGCAGGGTCATGGTCGACAGCCAGGTCCGCGTGAACGACGTCACCGACCGGGCGTTGCAGGCCGCTCTGCTGGCCGTGCCGCGCGAGCGGTTCCTGCCGCAGGAGAGGGCGTATTCGGCCTATGCCGAGATCGAGGCCGAGATCGCGGGCGGCCGCCGACTGATGATGGCGCGGGATTTGTCGAAACTGCTGATGGCGCTGGACGCCCGCCCGGGCGAGACGGCCCTGGCCATGGCGGCGCCCTATGCCGCGGCGGTGCTGGCGCGGCTGGGCCTCGATGTGACCGCCCAGGAATCCGACGCCGCCGTGTTCGGCGTGGTCGGCGCGGTGCTGGCGGAGGAGGGGGTGCGGACCGCCACGGCGCCGCTGAACGCTCCGGCCGGCGAGGGTTATGACGTCATGATCTGCGAGGCGGCGGTCCCCGGCCGTCCCGAGACCTGGCTCAAGGCGTTGAAGGTCGGCGGCCGTCTGGCGGTCGTGGAACGGACCGGACCGGTGGGCAAGGCGGTGCTGTATGTCCGGGGCGCGCAGGGCGTTTCCCGCCGCGAACTGTTCAACGCCGCACCGCCGGTGATTGCGGAACTTTCGCCCGAACCCACATTCGCGCTGTAGATCGCGGCCGTCGACGGACTTGCGCGACCGGTGCGTGAAAAAAACTTAACTGGCGTGGCCGTACACCGTCCCGCATCAGACCTATGGATACGAAGGGCGCGCCTCCCCGCGCGTCAGGCAGGGACAGACATGCTGAAACGTACGCGCGCGCTCGCCTCGGTCGCCGTCATCGCCGTCATCGCCGGCATGGGCGCCCCCGCGTGGGCCGAGACGCTTCAGGAAGCCCTGGCGCTGGCTTATCGGACCAATCCGACCTTGCTGGCCCAGCGGGCCAACCAGCGGGCGCTGGACGAGTCGATCGTACAGGCGCGGGCCGGACTGCGGCCCCAACTGGATGTCACCCTCAGCGCCAACTATCTGCGCACCGACAGCCCCGTGGTCGGCACGCCGCCCTTCACCTCGGGCGGGGTGACCGAAAGCGACAGCGGCGGGGTCAGCGCCGGCCTGTCCCAAAGCCTGTGGTCCGGCGGACGCATCGGCCACGGCATCTCGGCGGCGGAAGCCAACATCCTGGCCGGCCGCGAGAACCTGCGCGACATCGAACAGAATGTGCTGGCCTCGGTCATCCAGGCCTATGCCGACGTGATCCGCGACAGTGAGATCCTCGCCATCCGCCAGTCCAACCTCGGCGTGCTGCAACGCCAGCTCGAGGAGGCCTCGGCCCGGTTCGAGGTCGGCGAGATCACCCGAACCGACGTGGCCCAGTCCGAATCCCGCCTGGCCCAGTCCGAATCCGACCTCGCCAACGCCCGCGCCCAGCTGTCGGTGTCGCGCGCGGTCTATGCCGCGATCGTCGGCCAGTCGCCCGGCGACCTGGCGCCGATGCCGGTCCTGCCGGGCATTCCTGCCGATTTCGACAGCGCCCTCGAGGTGGCCCTGTACGACAATCCGTCCATCCGCTCGGCCGCCTATTCCCTGGCCGCGGCCGAATCCAATGTCGCGGCGGCCAAGGCGGAATACGTGCCGTCCGCCCGTCTGACCGCGTCCTACGGCGGCTCGACCAATGACCTGGCGCGCCTCGGCGACATCGCCGATGAGACCCGCTTCCAGGCCGGCGCCACCATCTCCGTCCCCCTGTTCACCGGCGGGCTGAACGGTTCGCGCGTCGCCCAGGCCCGGGAACGCGCCAATGTGGCCCAGATCAACGTCGAGGGTGAACGCCGCAACACCCTGCAGGCCGTCAGCTCGGCCTATGCCCAGTCGATCTCGTCGCGCTCGACCCTTCAGGCTGGCGAAGAAGCCGTCCGCGCCGCGACCGTGGCCGCCGAGGGCGTCCGGCAGGAGGCCCAGGTCGGCCTGCGCACCACCCTCGATGTGCTGAACCAGGAGCTGGAGCTGCGCAACGCCCAGATCACCCTGGCCAGCGCCCGCCGCAACGAATACGTCGCCCAGGCCAATCTGCTGGCCGCCATGGGCCGGCTGGAAGGCCAGGACCTGGACGTCGCCATGGAGGTCTATGATCCGGCCGCCAACTACAACCGTGTGCGCAACCGCGGCGCCCTGCCGTGGGACGGCATCGTCGAGACCATCGACCGTCTTGCTGCGCCGCCGGTCGTCCCGGCCAGTGACGCCGAAGACGCGCCGATCGACGCCCAGCTGAAGCCTGAAGTGGTGATGGCGGCGCCGCGCGACTGACCGTCCGCAAGTCGCCTGCCGCGCGATTGCGGCGTGCGGCGTTAACCTGGGACGCGAAAAACGCCCGTTGATTCCAGCGGGCTGAGATGCGACGACATGGCGTGGGAAGGGGCGTCCCTTTCCATGCCGCAATTGAACTTGATCGTGCGTTCGCCGCGCGCCCCGGGGTTTCGACATGACCGACCAGACCGCCCAGGAACCGACGATGGAGGAAATCCTGGCGTCGATCCGCCGGATCATCTCCGAAGACGACGCCCCGGCCGAGACCGCGCCGGTCGCCGCGGCGCCCGAAGCTGAGCCCGAGCCGGAACCCGTCGTCTCGCCCGCCTTGATGGACGAGACCCCGTCGATGGAAGAGCCCGCCGCGTCCGAGGACGATGTGCTGGAGCTGACCGACGCCTATGAGGCCCCGGCGTCGGAGAGCCTCGGCGACCTCGACATATCCGCCCCGGAGCCCTTCCCGGGCGCCCCGCTGAGCGAGTCGATCTTCAACGAGGCGCCGGTCGAGGTCCACACGCCCCAGCATCCGTCCGTCCCGACGACCGCCTATGACAGCCTGGTCGGCGACAGCGCGGCGGCCAGCGCGGCCTCGGCCTTCGCCGGTTTCGCCTCCACCATCCGCAAGCCTGATCCGATCGACGCCGGGAGCGGCACGGGGCCGACCGTCGACGAACTGGCCCGCGCCCTGCTGCGGCCGATGCTGAAGGAGTGGCTGGACGCCAATCTGCCGGCCATCGTCGAGGCCCAGGTACGCAAGGAAGTCGAACGCATCGCCCGCAACGCCGGCTGACTTCACTCGCGACCTGATCACGGCTAGATCATTCCGGGGCGGCTCCAGTCGGGGCCGCCCTTTCTCTTTTGCTGCAAGACTTCTCATGCTCGACAAGACCTTCGACCCGACCGCCGCCGAACCGCGCATCTACGCGAAGTGGGAGGAGAGCGGGGTGTTCGCGCCCCGGACCGACGGCGCCGCGGAGACCTATTCGATTGTCATTCCGCCGCCGAACGTGACGGGGTCGCTGCACATCGGCCATGCGCTGAACAACACGCTGCAGGACATTCTGGCCCGCTATCACCGGATGAAGGGCAAGGCGGTGCTGTGGCTGCCGGGCACGGACCACGCGGGCATCGCCACCCAGATGGTGGTCGAACGCCGGCTGGCGGCGGCGGGCAATGTCGGGCGGCGCGACATGGGCCGCGACGCCTTTGTGGCCAAGGTCTGGGAGTGGAAGGCCGAGAGCGGCGGGACCATCGTCCAGCAGCTGCGTCGACTCGGTTCGAGCTGCGACTGGAGCCGCGAGCGGTTCACCCTCGACGAGGGGCTGAACGCGGCGGTGCGTAAGGTCTTCGTGCAACTGCACAGGGACGGGCTGATCTATCGCGACAAGCGGCTGGTCAACTGGGACCCGCTTTTCCAGACGGCGATCTCGGACCTCGAGGTCGAGCAGCGCGAGATGGACGGCTCCTACTGGCATTTCGCCTATCCGCTGGCCGACGGCGTGACCTATGAGCACCCGGTCGCCTTCGACGAGGACGGCAAGGCGACGGAGTGGGAGACGCGGGGCTACATCGTGGTGGCCACGACCCGGCCCGAGACCATGCTGGGCGACACCGGCGTGGCGGTGCATCCGGACGACGCGCGCTATGCGGGGCTGGTCGGGAAATTCGTGACCCTGCCGATCGTGGGCCGCCGCATTCCGATCGTGGCCGACGACTACGCCGATCCGGCCAAGGGCTCGGGCGCGGTGAAGATCACCCCGGCGCACGACTTCAACGATTTCCAGGTCGGCAAGCGAGCGGGGCTGGCGGCGTTGAACGTCATGGACGCCTTCGGCCGCATCACCGCCGCCGATACGCCCGACGTGCCCGCCGACTATGAGGGCATGGACCGGTTCGCCGCGCGCAAGGCCGTCGTCGCTCGGGCCGAGGAAGAGGGCTGGCTGAAGGAGATCGAAAAGACGCGCCATGTCATCCCGCACGGCGACCGCTCGGGGGTGGTCATTGAGCCGTGGCTGACGGACCAGTGGTACGTCGACGCCCACACCCTGGCCCGGCCGGCGATCAAGGCGGTGGAGCAGGGCGACACGGTCTTCGAGCCCAAGTCCTACGAGAAAATCTATTTCGAATGGCTGCGAAACATCGAGCCGTGGTGCATCAGCCGCCAGCTGTGGTGGGGCCATCGCATCCCGGCCTGGTATGACGCCGACGGGACCATCTATGTCGCTGAGAGCGAGGCCGAGGCCGTGGCGCAGGCCGGCGGCAAGTCGCTGACGCAGGACGAGGATGTGCTCGACACCTGGTTCAGTTCGGCCCTGTGGCCGTTCTCGACCATGGGCTGGCCGGACAAGACCGAGGACCTCGAACGCTTCTATCCGACCAGCGATCTGGTGACGGCGGCGGACATCATCTTCTTCTGGGTCGCCCGGATGATGATGATGGGACTTCACTTCATGGATGAGGTTCCGTTCAAACGGGTCATCATCAACGGACTGGTCCGCGACGAGAAGGGCCAGAAGATGAGCAAGTCGAAGGGGAACGTCATCGACCCCTTGGGCATCATCGACGAGCTGGGCGCCGACCCGCTGCGCTTCACCATGGCCATCCTGTCAGGCACGCGGGACATTAAACTCTCGCGTCAACGCATTGAAGGCTATCGCAACTTCGGCACCAAACTGTGGAACGCCGCCCGCTTCGCCCAGATGAATGAGGCGCGTCGCGTCGCGGGCTTCGACCCCGCCACGGTGGAGCAGACGCTGAACCGCTGGGTCCGGGACGAACTGGTCAAGGCCGAGCGCGAGGTCGCGTCGGCGATCGAGGGCGGGCGTTTCGACGACGCGGCCTCGGCCCTGTACCGTTTCGTCTGGAATGTGTTCTGCGATTGGTATCTGGAACTGGCCAAGCCGGTGTTCACGGGGGCGGACGAGACGGCGAAGGCCGAGACCCGGGCCATGACGGCCTGGACGCTGGATCAGACGCTGAAGCTGATGCACCCCATCATGCCCTTCATCACCGAGGAGCTGTGGGACAAGCTGGCCGGCGAGGGCGCGCCGCGGACCGAGGCGACCCTGATCGGCGCGGCCTGGCCGGACCTGCCGGACGCCTGGCGCGACGCCGCGGCCTCGGAAGAGATCAACTGGCTGATCCAGTCGGTCACCCAGATCCGGTCCAGCCGCGCGGAGATCGGCGTGCCTCCGGGCGCGAAACTGACCCTCGCGCTCTACAACCCGGCGCCGGACGTCGCGGCGCGGTTCGAACAGCACGGCGATCTGGTTCGGGGGCTGGCCCGGCTTGAGGGCGTCAGCATGGTGAGCGCCCAGCCCGAAGGCTCGATCTCGATCCTGGTGGGCGGCGCGTCCGCCTTCCTGCCCCTGGCCGGGCTGGTCGATCTGGCCGCCGAACGCACGCGCCTGACCCGGGAAATCGCTGTCTTCGACAGCGACATCGGCCATGTGAACAAGAAGCTGGGCAATCCGAATTTCGTCGATCGCGCCGCGCCCGAGGTCGTCGACGAACAACGCCAGAAACTGGCCGAGGCCGAGGCCGGAAAGGCGAAGCTTGAGGCGGCGCTGGCGCGGCTGGACGCGGTGGGGTGAACGTCCCGTTCCTCCCCCATCGGGGGAGGGGGACCATGCGCAGCATGGTGGAGGGGGCCTGTCGCAGAGCGGGTGTCGGGGCTCCCCCTCCACCGCTTCGCGGTCCCCCTCCCCCGATGGGGGAGGAATGATGCGGATAGATCATCTGCTCGTCGCGCGAGGCCTCTTCGATAGCCGCGCCCGGGCGCGCGCTGCGATCGAGGCCGGGTTGGTCAAGGTTGACGGCCTCGTGGTTCGAAAGCCCGCTGAAAAAGCCGCGGAGACCGTCGAGATCGAGGCGTATCCGGCCCACCGCTGGGTCGGGCGCGGGGCCCTGAAGCTGGACCACGCCCTGGCTCTTTGGCCCGTTGTGGTCGAGGGGCGGGTGGTGCTGGATGTCGGCGCCTCGACCGGCGGCTTCACCGAGGTCTGTCTGGAGCGCGGCGCGGCGCGGGTGTTCGCGGTCGATGTCGGCTCGGGCCAGATGCACGCGCGCGTCGCCGCCGATCCGCGCGTGGTCAATCTGGAGAAGACCGACGCCCGGGACCTGACGACCGACCTGATTCCGGAGGCGCCGCAACTGATCGTGTGCGACGCCAGCTTCATCGGTCTGGCCAAGGTGCTGCCCGCCGCGCTGGCGCTCGCCGCGCCGGACGCGGACCTGGTCACGCTGGTGAAGCCGCAGTTCGAGATGGACGCCCGCGCCGAGGTCGGTCGGGGCGGCATGGTCAAGGACGCCGAAGCGCGCCGGGCCGCGCTGGACCGTGTGTCGGCCTGGCTGGAGGGCGGGGGCTGGTCCGTGCGGGCGACGGCGGAGAGCCCGATCACAGGCGGCGACGGGAATGTGGAGTACTTGTTGTGGGCCAGCAGGCGGTAACGCAGTGGCGTTGCGGAACCTGACAAGGCCGTAGGCTGTCTCTTGGCTCATGGTGAGCCAAGGAGAATGCGATGACTATTTTCCCCGTCGGCGTGGCTGGAACTTACGAACGGATTGAGCAGGTGATCTTTCGGTCAGCGGATTGCCAAGGTCTTGAGGCTGGCCAGCTTGTCGAAATTTCATGGCTTGGAAGCCACCAATCCGGAGCCCTCTCTGGTCTTGAGATGAGCGACGATCTGGTCATCGCCTGGCTGGATTGAACAAGGAAAAACCCCCGGTGGATTGCTCCACCGGGGGTCTCCGTCACGTCGCCGATCGACAGGGGGGCTGAAAATTAACCGGCGACGCAATTCTTTCAGCAGGACTGCTGATAGCGGGTGACGGTGCGGCCGTAGCCGTCGCGGGTGCGGACCGCGACCCGACGGCAGTCGGACTGGTAGCCGTCATTGCCTTGATACTGGTAGCCACGGTCATCGCCCCGGCGGTCGTCGCTGTAATAGCGATCGTCGCGGTAGGCTCGATCCTCATAGCCTTCGTCGGACTGGTACCGGCCACCGTAGGCCTGACTGTTGTAACCGCGATCGTCGTAGCCGTAACGGGACTGGTCACTGTAGCCGCGATCGTCGTAGCCGTAACGGGACTGATCACTGTAGCCGCGATCGTCATAGCCGTACTGACCTTGGCCGTACTGGCGCTGGGCGGCGTAGCCGTTGTCGCAGCGCCGGGCGGAGTCGCCGCCCACGCCGGCGCCGACGGCGGCCCCGATCACGGCGCCCAGGACGCTGCCTTCGGTGCGACGGCCGCGAGCGCCCAGTTGCGAGCCGGCCACGGCGCCTATGGTGGCGCCGATGGCGACGCCGGCGCCCTGGCGCTGACGCCGGTCGCTGCGGCAATAGGCATAGCCGGATTGGTCGCGGGACTGACCGTAGGAACGGTCATAGTCGTAGCGCGACTGGTCCTGGCCGTAACCGTAGGGTTGCTGATAGCCGTAGGAGTCATAGGCCTGGGCCGAGCCTTGGTAGCTGTAGGCCTGGGCCGAGGCCGCGGCGGGGGTCAGCATCAGGCCGGCCGCGGCGAGGGCGGCGGCGCCGAAGGCGGTCTTGACGGGCAGACGGGTGAACATCGGCTTGATCCTGACTGGTTTGCCAAGGCCGCCGAACGCCGGCGCCTCTGGCTGTGAGGACGAGCAATAGGCCTTCGAAACTGAACGGCCTTTGATCGGGCCGTTCATCTTCGTTCAGGTTTCGCGCGCGCGCCGAAGCCTCTAGGAACGGGCGATGACGGAGACGTTGACCATCAGCCGCGTGGGCGGGCAGGGCGACGGGATCGCCGAAACGCCCGCCGGCCCGGTGTTCGCGCCCCTGACCCTGCCCGGCGAGACGGTGCGCGGCGAGATCCGTGACGGGCGGCTCGAGGGCGGCGAGATCCTGACCGCCAGTCCGGACCGGATCGCGCCGGCATCGCCCCACTATGGCGACTGCGGGGGTTGTTCGCTGCAGCACTGGGCGGCGGGTCCGTATCTGGACTGGAAGCGGGAACAGGTGCGGCTGGCCCTGGCGCGCGAGGGGATCGAGACCGAGATCGAGCCGACGGTCGCCGTGCCGCCGGGCACGCGGCGGCGGCTGGCCCTGCACGCGCGGCGCGGGCCGGACGGCCGGGTGCTGCTGGGGTTCAAGGCGCGCAAGAGCTGGCGGCTGGTCGAGGTCACCGCCTGTCCCGTGGCCGATCCGCGGCTGGTGGCGGCCTTTCCGGCGCTGGCGCGGGTGGCCGAGGCCTTTCTGGAACATCCGAAATCAGCCCCGACCCTGCATGCGACCTGGACCCTGACCGGGCTGGACGTCGATGTGACGGGGGTGGAGCGGCGTTCGGGCGGGCTGTCGCGCGACGCCCGGATGCGGGCCGTCGCGGCGGCGGCCGAGGCGGGTCTGGCGCGACTCAGCCTGGCCGGCGAGACCTTGGTGATGGAGCGCCAGCCGAAGGTGGCGTTCGGCCCGGCGGCCGTGCCCCTGCCGCCCGGCGGCTTCCTGCAGGCCGTGCCCGAGGCCGAGGCGGCCATGGTCGAGCGGGCCGTGGCGGCGGTTCGAGGGTCGAAGAAGATCGCCGATCTGTTCTGCGGCGCCGGGACCTTCACCTTCCCGCTGGCGACCGTGGCGCCGGTGCTGGCGGCGGACGGTTCGGCGGCGGGCATCGCGGCGCTGAAGGCGGGGATCGGAACCGGGCCGGGGATGAAGCCGATCACGGCCGAGGCGCGCGACCTTTTCCGGCGGCCGCTGGCCCCCTATGACCTGCGCGGCTGCGACGCCGTGGTGCTGGACCCGCCGCGGGCGGGCGCGATCGAACAGACGCGGCAGTTGCCGGGAACCAGGGCGGCGGTCGTGGTCGGCGTGTCCTGTAATCCCGTGACCTTCGCCCGCGACGCGCGCATCCTGATCGACGGCGGATTCCGGCTGGAGCGGGTCACGCCCGTGGACCAGTTCCTGTGGTCCGCCCATGTCGAGCTGGTGGGAGTGTTCCGGCGATGACCCTGAACGACAATTTTTCCGAGGAAGACGGCGAAGGCTTCGATGCCGAAGACTGGACCCGGCTCAAGGCCTTCGCCGGCGTGGTGGCGACGCTGGACGACGTGCAGGCCCGGCGGGCGGTCTTCGCCCTGGCCGAGACCGACGATCCGCGGCCCATCGTCATGGACCTGCCGCAGCCGGTGATCTGGTGGGACGAGGACGGCGCCGGACAGGCGGCGGTGGCGGTCCAGGCCGAGACCCATCTGGGACCTGACGGGGAGGAGATGGAGGTGCTGGGCCTGATCCTGCCCGACGGCGGCGGGGCGGTGGCCCTGATGGAGGACGTCGATCTGGTCGACGCCTCGGACCCGACCTGGCGCGACCTGGTCGAGAGCGCCGTCGATCCGTCGGCGGCGGAGGACTAGAAACTGATCCCTTCCCCCATTTCGGGGGTAAGGTGGGCGGCGAAGCCGCTCGGATGGGGGCTTGCCGGCCGCGTGACGTATGGCGGCCAGAACTTGGTTCGGCTTTCCGAGAATCTCGGCGTTCGGAAAACGCAGCACCTGGACGCCTTGCGATGTGAGCCAGGCGTCGCGTTTCGCGTCGTCGAACGTCCGCAGGGCGTGGACGCCTCCGTCCGCTTCCACGATCAGGCGGGCGGACAGGCAGGCGAAGTCGACGACATAGAAGCCGATGGGAACCTGCCTCCGGAAGCGAAGACCCTCGACCGCTCTGTCCCGAACCAGCGACCAGAGGAATTCCCCGGCGCGGGTCGGCGCCTTCCGCAGACGACGGGCGCGCCTGATCGTCTGCTCAGGCTGCATCCGGCAGGCCCCCATCCGTCTCGCTCCGCGAGCCCGTCGTCGTATCGCGACGCGATCCTCCTCCATCCCCTGAAATGGGTGAGGAGAGAGGCAATGACGACGTGTCAAACAAATCCAGCTGCTTCCTCGTGTCCGCCGGAACCCGGAACTGGCTCTCATCCAGTGGTCGCCTCGGACCATCGAGGCCGTAGCGTTTGACGGCCGCCTTGAACCGCGCCGCGATCAGGTCGGCGACGGGGCCGGTTCCCTTCATGCGCTGGGACCAGTCGGGGTCGTAGTCGCGGCCGCCGCGGGTCTGGCGGATCAGGGACATGACGCGGGCGGCGCGGTCGGGACGGGCGTCGGCCAGCCATTCGCGGAACAGATCCTTGATCTCGAGCGGCAGGCGCAGGGTGACGTAGAAGGCGGCGGTCGCGCCCGCCCTGGACGCCGCCTCCAGCACCGATTCCAGCTCGTGGTCGTTGAGACCGGGGATGACCGGGGCGAAGCCGACGCTGACGGGGCAACCCGCATCGGTGAGGCGGGAGATGGCCTCAAGGCGTTTCGCCGGCGTCGAGGCGCGCGGCTCCATGGCCCGGGCCAGCCCCCGGTCCAGGGTGGTGATGGAGACACAGGCCGAGGCCAGGCCGGCGCGGCCCATGGACCCCAGGATGTCGGCGTCGCGGGCGATCAGCACCGATTTGGTGATGATGCTGAACGGGTGCCGGAACCGCCGCATCACCTCGAGGATCGACCGGGTCGAGTTCAGCTCGCGCTCGACCGGCTGATAGGGGTCGGTGTTGCCGCCTATGTGGATGCGCTTGCAGACGTAGCGGGGCTTGCAGAGCGCCTGCTCCAGCAGACGCGCGGCCCCGGGCTTGAAGAAGAGGCGGCTCTCGAAATCCAGGCCCGGGGATAGGCCCATGTAGGCATGGGACGGACGGGCGTAGCAGTAGATGCAGCCATGTTCGCAGCCCTTGTAGGGGTTGATGGACCGGTCGAAACCGATATCCGGACTGGTGTTCTTCGCGATGATGGTCCGGGCGTGCTCGGGCGTCAGGGTCGTGCGCAGGGGCGCGGCCCGGGCGTCGTCGCCGGTCCAGCCGTCATCGAAGGCCTCCACGGTTTCCGGTTCGAATCGCCCGCTCGCATTGGACCGCGCGCCCCGTCCCTTCGCCGCTTGAACCATTCAGCGACCGTAGCAGGAAAAGAGAACAAAGCAAGAACCAATGCGGAGTCGAGAACGACAGCCGGCAAGCGGATGTCCGGCTATTGCTCTCGTTTTGGGGCAGCCCTGCTTCGCCAAGGCTTCGCAGGGCATCCTGCTTCGCGCCTTGACGCCCCGCAGGACAAGTCCTGCGAAGCGCCGCAGGCGCGAAGCAGGATGGTGCGGATGAGAGGACTCGAACCTCCACGCCTCACGGCGCCAGAACCTAAATCTGGTGCGTCTACCAGTTCCGCCACATCCGCCAGGTCCGCCACAGCGTCTAGGCGAGGGGAGTGGCGGCGGCAACGAAAAAGGCCCCGGGGCGAACCCCGGGGCCTTCGTCGTCAAGAGCGATCCGTCGCGACGGATCAGTCTTCCTTGATGTTGTCGACATCGCCGCCCAGGGCCGCAGCCGGGCTGGACAGGGTGGGGTCCTCGGTGATGTCGATGCCCTTGGCCAGCTTGGAGTGCCAGAAGCCGTACAGGGCGTAGATGATCGCGCCGATGACGGCGTAGCCGCCCAGCAGCTGCAACGTCAGCGGATCGGGCACGACGCCGTTGGCCAGTTGCTCGGGCGACGGGAAGGCCTGCTGGAACATCGGCAGGAAATTCTGCCAGGCCAGGAACAGGCAGGCGAGAATGCCCAGGACCGCGGTGACGATGCCGCCGGGGACCCGGAACGGACGCTCCAGCTCCGGATGCTTGATCCGCAGATAGATGACCGACAGGCAGACGATCGAGAAGGCCAGGGCCGTACCGAACGACACCAGCTGACCCAGCAGGCTGATCGGCAGGAAGGCGGCCGCGACCGCGATCACCACGCCGAGCAGGATGGTGCCCAGCCAGGGCGTGCGGAACTTCGGATGGATGTTGGCGAACACCTTCGGCAGCAGGCCGTCGCGGGCCATGGTGTAGAAGATGCGCGTCTGGCCGTAGCACAGCACCAGCATGACCGAGGACAGGCCGGTGATGGCGCCGATCTTGATCATGAAGTTGATCAGGTTCAGCTCGCCGCCGACGGCGATGCCGAGCGGGATGTCGGCCCAGGCCAGGTCCATCCGGTCGATGGCGACCGCCACCGGGGCCGGGCTGGACAGTTCGGCGAAGGGCACCACGCCGGTCATGACCGCCGCGACGGCCATGTAGATCAGGGTGCAGATGAACAGGGCGCCGAGGATGCCGACCGGAACGTCCTTCGACGGGTTCTTGGCCTCGGCCGCGGCGGTCGAGACCGCTTCGAAGCCGACGTAGGCGAAGAAGATGATCGCCGCGCCGCGGAACACGCCGCCCATGCCGTAGCGGCCCGGTTCGTTCGGGTCGGCCTCCGGAATGAAGGGCACCCAGTTGTCCGGGTTCACATAGGAGATGCCGACCCCGATGAAGGTCAGCAGGACGATGATCTTGATGATCACGATGATGTTGTTGACGTTGGCCGATTCGCTGACGCCGAGCACCAGCAGGCTGCAGACGGCGGCGATGCCGATGGCCGCAACCAGATTGAAGGTGCCGGTCAGTTGCAGCGTCGTGCCGCCTTCGCCGCGCACGGCCTCGACCAGCGGGGTGGCCCACTGGGCGCCTTCCTGGCCGGCGTAGGTGATGGCCGGGAACATGTTGGCGGAGAAGGTGAAGTCCTTGGCGATCTCGAGCACATAGCCGGCCCAGCCGACCGCGACGGTCGAGGCGGCGATGCCGTATTCGAGAACCAGCAGCCAGCCCATGATCCAGGCGAAGATCTCACCCAGGGTGCCGTAGGCGTAGGTATAGGCCGAGCCGGAGACCGGCATGGTCGAGGCCAGTTCGGCGTAGCACAGGCCGGCGAGGCCGCAGGCGATGCCGGCGATCACGAAGCTGAGCATGATGCCGGGGCCGGCGTAGTCGGCGGCGACCTGGCCGGTCAGAACGAAGATGCCGGCGCCAATGATCGCGCCGATGCCCAGGCTCATCAGGTTGATGGGTCCCAGAGACCGCTTCAGCTCGCTCTTGGCGGCTTCCTTCTGGATCTGGGATACGGATTTCTTGAGGAACAGGCGGTTCCCCCTGGGCCTGAGGCCTTCTGCGGACATCGAGTCTCGCCCCCTGATACACGGCGAGTCCTCCCCGGACCGCCTTCAATGGCGCGGACGCTAGCGGCGCGGCGGGCCGCTGGCAACGCGGTTTCCGATTGATGAACAGCCGGAGACGCTTTCGTGATGCCGCGCGATCTATCCACTCGGACCATCGGTCAGGAAATCAGGCGGATGGAACGGCGTGAGTCGCCGCATGGAATCTCAGCCCCAGAACGCGTCCTCGGCAGTCTGATCCTCCGAGAATAGCCACACGTCCTGAATCTGCCCATCCGCGACCCGCAGGACGTCGACGCCCCACATGGCCATGGACCGGCCGTCCGCCTCGGCGGCGAAATGCAATCTCGCGGACACCATGTCGCCGTTTGCCATCAGCGGGCCGACTTCGTCGATGCGGAAACTGCCGCGGCTGCGCTCCATGAAGTTGCCCAGCAGGGCGAATACCGCCGCCTTGCCTTTGTGGACACCGGACAAACTCCCCTGGCCCGGCTGACGCCAGACGATATCGTCCGCGAAGAGGCTCGACACAATCTCCATGTCGCCCTTCGCGAGGGCGGCGAAATAGTTGCTGACGATGGCGGTGGCGCTCATAACCGGGTCTCGCTGTGGCGTGGATGGGTTGCGAATGTCTTGCTTCGCCGACGCCGGATCCCGGTGAAGGCATCAGGAGGCATAGGTCGTGAGCATGGAGCGGAGCAATCAGGCACCTGAAGGTGCCTACCCTCCGGTCTGGGATGTCTTTCGCGCGTCCTGTCCGACCCGGCTGGTCCTTTCCCGGATCGCCGACAAGTGGGCCGCGCTGATCGTCAGCCAGCTGTTGGAGGGGCCCCGTCGCCCGGCGTCGTTGCGCAGAACCATTGAGGGGGTTTCGCAAAAGATGCTGACACAGACTCTCCGGGCTCTCGAACGCGACGGTCTGGTGGTCCGCAAGACCATCAATCTGATGCCGGCCCACGTCGAATACGCTTTGACCCCCTTGGGAGAATCTCTTGGTCAGGTCGTCGATCAGCTCCGTATCTGGTCCGAGACCCATGTCGAGACTATCGAGGAAAGCCGCCGCCTGTTCGACGCGCGGGAGCCGCGCTGAGCCGCATGCTTCCCATCCACGTCGTCCTGGAGCCTCTGAAGGCCGCCTTGACGGCGGGCAACGCTGCTGTGCTGGCCGCGCCGCCGGGCGCGGGCAAGACGACCGTGGTCCCGCTGGCGCTGCTGGACGAGGCCTGGCTGGACGGCGGCAAGGTGCTGGTGTTGGAGCCGCGCAGGCTGGCGGCGCGGGCGGCGGCGGAGCGGATGGCGGCGACGCTGGGCGAGGCGACCGGCGACACGGTTGGCTATCGCACGCGTCTGCAAAGCCGCATCGGGCCGAAGACGCGGATCGAGGTGATCACCGAGGGCGTGTTCACCCGGATGATTCTCGACGATCCCGGGCTGGAAGGCGTCGGGGCGGTTCTGTTCGACGAGTTCCACGAGCGGTCGCTGGACGCCGATCTGGGGTTGGCGCTGGCGCGGGAGACGCAGGGGCTTTTGAGGGAGGATCTACGGCTGCTGGTGATGTCGGCGACGCTGGATATCGGCGGCGTGTCGCGGCTGCTGGCCAATGAGTCCTGGGAACGCGCGCCGGTGATCGAGGCCGAAGGGCGGATGTTCCCGGTCGAGACCCGCTATCTGGAGCGCAATCCCATCGAGCGGATCGAGGACGCCACGGCCCGGGCCGTCTTGCAGGCGCTGGGCGAGGAGGGCGGGTCGGTGCTGGTCTTCCTGCCGGGGCAGGGGGAAATCCACCGCACGGCCCAGCGGCTGGCCGAACGGTTGCGCGATCCGGCGGTGGACGTCGTCCCCCTCTATGGCGCGCTGGATCGCGGGACCCAGGACCGGGCGATCCAGCCGGCATCGGTCGGGCGGCGAAAGGTGGTGCTGGCGACATCGGTGGCCGAGACCAGCCTGACCATCGAAGGAGTCAGGGTGGTGATCGACGGCGGCCTGTCGCGCGTGCCGCGGTTCGAGGCGTCCAGCGGCCTGACCCGGTTGGCCACGGTGCGGGTCAGCCGGTCCTCGGCCGAGCAGAGGCGCGGCCGGGCCGGGCGGACGGAGCCGGGGGTCTGCTACCGGCTGTGGGACGAGGCGGCGACGCGAGGACTGGTTCCGCATCAGCGGCCCGAGATCCTGGAAGCCGACCTGACCGGGTTCGCGCTCGATCTGGCGCGGTGGGGTGCGCGGTCCACGGAGGCGTTGGCCCTGCTGGACCAGCCGCCGGCCGGAGCCTTCGCCGAAGCGCGCAAGGTGCTGGAACGATTGGGGGCGCTGGACGGAACCGGGGCGCTGACGGCGCATGGGCGGCGGATGACGCGCATCCCGCTGCCGCCCCGGCTGGCGCATATGGTCGCCGCGGCCAGCGACGCCGGTGATGCGGCTCTGGGCGCGCGGATCGCGGCGGTGCTGAGCGAGCCGGGGCTGGGCGGAACCGACGTCGACC
>CALSBO010000010.1:0-57543 GCA_943373195.1 Brevundimonas vancanneytii | reverse complement strand
GCCTGACCGCCGAACAGACGCGGATCGCGACGCGCAGCCGGGACGCCTTCATCCGCAACGGCGCGGCCCTGAATCCCGCCGGCAAGACCGAGCTGGGCCGGATCAACACCGCCCTGTCCAACGCCTTCACCAGCTTCGGCCAGAAGGTGGTGGCCGACGAGAACGCCTGGACCGTGATCTCCAGCGAAGCGGGCGTCGCCGGACTGCCGGCCTCGAACAAGGCCGCCGCCGCCGCCGCCGCGCGGTCGCGCAACGTCCAGGGCTGGGCTATCGTCAACACCCGTTCGAGCGTCGATCCGTTCCTGAGCTTCGCCGACGACCGCGCCCTGCGCGAACAGGTCTGGCGCAAATTCGTCAACCGAGGCGACAACGGCGACGCCAACGACACCAATGCGACCATCGCCGAAATCGTCCGCCTGCGTGCCGAAAGGGCCCGTCTGCTGGGCTTCGCCAACCACGCCGAATGGCGGATGCAGGACACCATGGCCAAGACCCCGGCCGCGGCCAACGCCCTGATGATGCGGGTCTGGCCCGCCGCCGTCGCCCGGGTCGGCGAAGAGGTGGCCGACATGCGCGCCATCGCCGGTCACGACATCGAGCCGTGGGACTACCTCTATTATTCGGAGAAGGTCCGTAAGCAGAAATACGATCTCGACCAGAACGAGCTGAAACCCTATTTCGAGCTCAACAACGTCAAGCGCGGTGCCTTCCACATGGCCGAGCGGCTGTATGGCTTCGGCTTCACGCCGCTGGCCCGCGGCACGGTTCCCGGCTTCCATCCGGACGTCGAGGTGTTCGAGGTCACGAACAGGTCCGACGGCAGCCACGTCGGCCTGTTCTATTCCGACGACTTCTCGCGCGCCGGCAAGCGGTCGGGCGCCTGGGCCACCAGCTACCGCAGCTATTCGACCTATGACGGCGTCCGGAACGTGCTGTCGTCGAACAACAACAATTTCACCAAGGCCTCGGGGGGCGAGCCGATCCTGATCTCGCTGGACGACGCCGAGACCCTGTTCCACGAGTTCGGCCACGCCCTGCACTCGCTGTCGGCGGCCTATACCTATCCGGCGCTGGGCGGCACGCCGCGCGACTATGTCGAATATCCGTCCCAAGTGCATGAGCACTGGGTGCTGAGCCGGCCGATCCTGGACGGCTTCATGCGCCACTATCAGACCGGCGAGGCCATGCCCCAGGCGCTGGTCGACAAGGTCGAGGCGGCCGCCACCTTCAACCAGGGCTATGCGACCGTCAGCTATCTGTCCTCGGCCCTGGTCGACATGGACCTGCACACCCAGACTGTGCCGCCGACCGACATCGACGCCTTCGAACGCGAAAGTCTGGCCCGCTACGGCATGCCTCGCGAGATCGTGATGCGGCACCGCCTGCCGCAGTTCAACCACCTGTTCACCTCGGACGCCTATTCCGCCGGCTACTATTCCTACCTCTGGTCCGAGGTCATGGACGCCGACACCTGGGCCTATTTCGAGGAGTCGGGCGACGTCTTCAATCCGGACATCGCGGCCCGCTACAAGGCCGTCATCCTCGCCGAGGGCAACACCACGGACCGCGCCGAGGCCTATCGCCGCTTCCGCGGCCGGGACCCGGACGTGACGGCCCTGCTGCGGGTGCGGGGCTTCCCGGTGACCTGATGGGGACCCTATCGCTCGCCGCGCGGCGGCTCGCTGCTTGAGGGACATGAGGCCTGGATCTTGTCGCGAGCGTTAGCGACAAGAACAATGAGGCTGGCGGAGTGATCCGCCGGCCTGTCTTGTTTGGGACGGTTCTCACACCGGCCAGGCGGGAGCGACCATGGCCAGGACGCGTTCGCCGCGGCGGGCACGGGCGTAGTCGGCCCGGGGGGCGGCGGGCAGGGCGCGGACGGCTTCGCGCTGGATGCGGCGCACGCAGTTGTCATTGACGAGGCCACGCGGGCCGAAGGCGCAGACCTCGCGGGCGGCGTCGGCGGCGCGGCCGTCGAAGGCCCGGGCGCCGGCGGCGCTGGACAGGTCCAGATCGGCGAAGGGCACGCGGACCTCCTGGGCGGCCGCGGGGGCGGCGTCGTACAGATAGGTCGCCCGGTACTGATCCGGCCACTCGATCGAGGTGCGGTTGTTGGCGGCGTCGTAGCCGTATTTGAGGACCAGTTCGGCGGTCCCCATGCCGCCGTTGTTGGGCCGCACCCGGTCCTCGATCACCCGGCCGGCGGCGTCATAGACATAGGTGCGGATGTCCCGCTCCAGCGAGGCGTCATAGGGGGTCGCCGTCTGCATCGAGACGAAGGCCCGCGTCGGCCGGCTCGCCAGGTCGTAGGCCGTGTTGGTGTGGCGAAGGTTAGGGTGGAAAAAGTGGTATGTGTCCTCTTTTCCTTGCACTCCTTTTTGGAGCGTCGATCTGCCGCTTCCGCTAAACCCACGACGGGCTCAACATTCCGGCATGGGCGGTCGCGCCTTGGTGCCGAATGTTCCGAATTTGGGAACATGTACACGGCCTTATGCGGTGCCCGTTCAGTCATATTCGATCAAAGCGGCACACCAACACTGTTTACGACCTGGCAGGCCTGCCGACGCAGGCTTTTCTGATCCCAGGTGAGGGCCACCCCCGCCCGCGGACGGCAACTGGTTCAGATTGTTGGCCACGCCGTCGGTGGTGGCGTGGGCCGAGGAGGGCAACCACTCCAGATATGAGACCGACAGCGACCTGGCGCAGATGAACCATGCCTTCGCCCCCAGCGCGAGCCAAGTGCCGGTAACCTTCGGCTTCTAGCATGACGGGGCGGCGTTGGTGGGGGGAGAAAGTGTTGTGTGTCCCCAGTTTCCCCGGTCATCGAAACGGGCCTGGGACGATTTGGTCGCGCCGCGTGCGAAAGCCTCAGCCTTCAGGATGTGGGCGAGCCGTCGCTCCAGTTCGCAGGTCGTCGATGCTCCCCGGAAGACCTCGTCCGAGATCGCCACATCAAATTGACACCTCTGAACGCCATCAATCTGGGGCGGCGCCTGAGGACAGGCGACCGGGATATCCATGTGCTTGATGTGGGCCCTAACGAAACCAGAAGGTTTCGGCGGTGGACGCCTCATTACCCCGATCGACGATGCGACCGTTGTCCCTGATGTCCAGCGCCCTCACGACATAAGATACATTCTCGTCAGATACTGCCTGGGCGCGGTAAATGTACAGTTGGATGGGTTGACCGGATGAAACATCATTAGGACAGGTGCCAGATATCCGGTATGCGGATCGCTCGCTGGTTAGGAAATCCACTACATCCGAGGGAAGAGAAACTCTTCGGCGGTTGAACTCAGCGGTGGGAGCGTCAAAACGAGTCCCGTCTCCGCCCACTCCCCTCAACGAGAGGGTCCGCCTGCCACATCTGATTTCAAAAGAAGTGTATATGACCTCAGGCGGGCGGGGCTCGTTCGCTCTGACGGCAACTTCATCTTGCCCGACGCTGAACGCCAGCGCGACCATTGCTGAGATACTTAGCATAATGTGATCACTCTGATAATACGTTCATAATTCCGGAGTCAAAACAACTAGATTGCACAGCTTGGATTGGTCGTGTTCTTATCATTCTTGTCGTAGATCCTCATCTTATTATCTTGATCTGTATAGAGAATAAGCAGCAAATTTGCATCCACTGTCATTCCTCTCGACAACGCGGCTCTCACAAGATTGTCAGCCGACGGCGCCCATCAGCCTGGCGTTGGTCGGGGCCTGAAGGGCGGTGGCGCCGCCCGCGAGGACGACGGCGATCATGGAGAAGAGGGCGGGGTTCATGCGCCGTCGTTAGCACGGGGGGTGGCGAATTTTTCGACGATAGCTAGCGGAATACTCATCGGCCTCAGTCGAGCGACGCAGCCACCTCTCGGGTGTTCAATGTAACCGGTTCCGCTATGCGCGAAACAGACACGTCGTGCTCGACCATAAATCCCTGTTGGGTCCAAGTGATTTGATCACCACGCGGTTCGGCGAACAGAAGATGCACATACAGGCCACGTTCCTGTCTGCGGCAAAGCAAAAACGTTCGCGCGACATAGCGATTCCCATCTGCCGTTGCCAAGGGGAAGATGTCGTTCGTAACAAAGCGGCGACTCGATCCCACACCCACTTCTACAGTCTGGGCCGCGCCGTTGATCGCTACGAATACCGGAACACCATCGCATTGGCCTGTCGTCGTAACCACCTGTTCCGTCGCGGGTAAGTCCCGACGACTAGTCACCACGACATTGTCCTGCGCGAACGACGCTTCTAGGAGGCCGATAAGAAGAATTGCCGGTGTCAATCTAATCCCTCACACGGATTAACGTCTTTGCCGCGAGATCCTTCCCGATCATTTCCATCGAACTCCAAAAGTCGATCGAGATCGTTATCCAACAAGTAGATCATAAGTGCACTATCGACGGTATATCTGCCGTTCGCATTGTCTCGCATTGTACGGCCTGCGCCAGCATCTCGGTCGCTCATATAATCTTGGCTGATCGTGCCTGAAGTCGCGGGATGAGAATGAACCCAAGCCACGATATGGCCACCATTGGGAATGTAACCAGGGTTTGAGTAGTTGAATCCAATGCTGTCCTCTTGCTCTTGGGTTACTATTCCAGTCGCAAAAATCTGACCGTTCAGGACATAGATAATCGCGCCCCACTCCCAATTGTCGTTGCGGGACGCAATGTCGCGAGCGACTTCGCGTGCTTTATCGCGGATATCGTTTACATCGACAACCTCCGGCGTGGGACCGTCAGGCGGAGGTCCACAATCTTCTTCTTCGTCATCAGGGTGATCGAAGGAGCCACCGCCACTGTCTCCTCCAATCGGCGGCTCGCCGACATCGCCGATCGTGATCTGCACCGCCGTGGGCATCCTCTCGATCCGCGTTCCGGTGACAACCACCTCGTCGAGCTCGGCCGCGCCGTCGTCCTCGGGCGGCGGCGGCGGCTCCTCGCCAAGGAACATCGGGCCGAAGTCGCCGAGGTCGCCCTTCGGCTGCGGCTCGAACAGGCGGGTCTCGAAATCGTCCACCGGTTCGGCCGGGAGCCAGTTCGTCACGTCCACCGGTGGCGACCAAGGCTGCCCTGGCATGGCCGGCAATATCGGGTCATGGCCCGGCTCGAACATCCAGTCTTGCATCCGTCACCCCCTTGTTGGAGACCGGACCACAGCACAATGTCACCCCCCCCCCTGCAAGTGAAGATTGTGCGCCAGAACCCGCAAGGGCGTCACCACTCCGCGTTCGCCTCCCCACCTGCCAGCACCTCCTCCAGCCGATCCCGTGTCGCCCGGTGGGCGTCCTCGGGCAGGTTCCGCGGGTCGAACCAGCCGAGCTCCGCGATCTCGCCGTGGCTGGTGCGCTCCGTCATCGAGAAGCGATCAATGCGATAGACCAGCACATGGTCGCCGCGGAAATGGCGTTCGTTGGCGTGGACGCTGACCAGGGCCGGGCGGCCCTCGACGATGACGCCGGCCTCTTCATGCATTTCGCGGATCAGGGCCTGTTCGCACGTCTGGCCGCGCTCGACCCCGCCGCCGGGCAGCCACCAGCCGTGCAGATAGGTGTGTTTCACCAGCAGGACCCGGCCGTCGGCGTCCACCGTCACGCCGCGCACGCCCAGGGTCATGCCGCGCGAGGCCCGGGCGTGGGCGAAGAACAGCGGCCGGGTGAAGGGCTCGATCCGGGTGCGCCACGTCGTCATGCGGCGACGATAGGCCGTCGTGCGTTCTTGAACAGCGGGGCGCGGCGCTTTATTGCGGGCGGCGTTCAAGGAGCGTTTCCATGCTGGCCCTCTACATCATCCTCGGCTTCGTCGCCGTGCTCGCCGCCATCAACTTCATCGAGTTCGGCCGGGTTGACTGACGCCCCCGCCTCCAACCGGGAACGGGGCGCCGCCCTGGTCACCGGCGGGGCGAAGCGCATCGGCCGGGCGATCTGTCTTGAACTGGCCGCCGCCGGATTCGACGTGGCGATCCACCATCGCGACTCGGACGCCGAGGCCGCGGAGGTCGCGCGCGCCATCGAGGCCATGGGCCGGCGCGCCGCCTGCCTGTCGGCCGACCTGGCCGATGTGGTCGCGACCCACGGCCTGATCGGCCGGGCGGTCGAGGCCCTCAGCCCCCTGTCGGTGCTGGTCAACAACGCCTCGGTGTTCGCCGACGACCGGCTGGACACCATCACCGGCGAGAGCTGGGCGGCGCATCTGGACGTCAATCTGCGCGCCCCGGTGCTGCTGGCCCAGGTGTTCGCGGCCCAGGCCCCGGACGGGTCGGCCATCGTCAATATTCTGGACCAGCGGGTGCTGAAGCCCGATCCGCGCTTCTTCTCCTACGGCCTGTCCAAGTCCGCGCTGTGGGTCGCGACCCGGACCATGGCCCAGGCGCTGGCGCCGCGCATCCGCGTCAACGGCGTGGGGCCGGGGCCGACCCTGCCGTCGGTGCACCAGACCGCCGGGGACTTCGCCGCCGAGGCGGAGGCCACGCCCCTGCAACGCGCGGGCAGCCCCGCGGCCGTGGCGGCCGCCGTGCGCTGGCTGGTCGAGGCCGACCTGGTGACCGGCCAGATGATCGCCGTCGACGGGGGCCAGCATCTGGCCTGGCAAACCCCGGATGTCGTGGAGTAGCCCGTGACCGTCTCGCCCCTGCCCCTGCCCGTTCCCCCCTTCGACGCGCCCCGCCGCGAGGGTTTGAGCGTGTTCGTGCGCGGGCTGACGGTCGAGGCGGGCATCGGCGTGCATGACCACGAACTGGGCCGGCTGCAGACCCTGATGATCGACGTCACGCTGACGCTGGCCCCGGCGCCGGTCGAGCGGCTGGGCGACACCATCAACTATGAAACCGTGGCCGCCGCCGCGCGCGCCATCGTCGCCGAGGGCCATGTCGGCCTGGTCGAGACCTTCGCCGAGCGGCTGGCCCTGGCCTGTCTGGACGACGCGCGGGTGCGGCGCTGCGCCGTGCGGATTGAAAAGCCGGGCGCGCTGGACGGCGCCGCCGCCGCCGGCTGCGAGGTCGTTCTGGCGCGCTGATCGGCGCGGTCGGCGCGGTTGCGCCGGACGCGCGGCCCCGTCATACCTTGGACCGGACTGAAGGATATCCGATGGCCGAACCCGGCGATCCCCCGAACGCGCCCCACGATGCGGACGACGACCACGACGACGACCTGATCGGCTTCGCCTCTCCGGCGTCGCTGCAGGGCCGATCGCGCGCGGACCCGGAGCCCGAGCCGGAACCCGAGCCCGAGCCGGAGCCGGAGCCGGAACCTGATCTCGACGACGCGCCGGACGCCGATCTGCTGGCTATGGAAGAGGCCGAGCGGCGCGAGGCGGAGTCGATTTTCGCCCCGTCGCGGGAGTTCTCGACCCGCCGTCGCCGGCGTGACGAGGGCGCCGCCATCCCGGGAGGCGGCATGGGGCTGTACGCCGTCTATGCCCTGATCCTGTTCGCCGTGCCGACGCTGGGCGTGTCGGCGGCTATCGGCCTGTTCGCCGTCACCGGGCGCGCGGGACCCGACGACGATCTGTCCGCCTCGCATTTCGTCTATCAGCAGCGGACCCTTTGGGCCGCGGCCGTGGCGGCGGTGGCGGGGCTGATCCTGTTGGCCGCGCCCTTCGCCCTGGGCGTGCCGATCCTGTTCGCCCTCGCCCTGTGGATGGTGCTTCGCGGCGCTTCGGGCGTTTGGGTCCTGAAGTCCGGCCGCGCGATCGCCGATCCACGCGGCTGGTGGATCTGACGGAGAGACTCCATGGCCGACCCCACGCCCGAACCCCTCGAGGGGCCGCGCTTCGCCCCCGGCCATGAGTCCGAGGGCAAGCCGGCGGCGCTGATCGCCTGGGGCCTGTACATCCTGTCCCTGCCCAGCGCCAATCTGCTGGTCATCGTCGGCCTGATCGTCGCCTATGCCGGACGCGGCGGGTCGGACGGCCTGTCGCGGGCCCATATCGACGCCCAGATCGGCCTGTTCTGGTCGGTGTTCTGGTGGACCATCCTGCTGTGGATCGGCATCGGCGCCTGCGTCGTCGGCTTCATCGCTGTGCCCGCCATGGGACTGGTTCTTGTGCCACTCGGACTGATCCTCGGCCTCGGCCTGCTGTTCCTGACGGTCTGGTTCACGATCAGGAGCATCATCGGCCTGTTCAACCTGCTGGGCGGCCGCGCGCCCTGAACCGCCCGGCTGTGCCCCCGCGGCGACAGCCGAAGGCGAAATCCACGTTTTCCCGTTCTGCGAGGAACAGCCGTTCAGACAGCGTGTTGGTCGTCTGTCCGTTAACCGACACAGTTCGAGAAGCTTGCTCATGACCGATCTCCGCGACGTCCGCGACGAGCAGCGTTTCGAACAGGGGTTCACCGACGGCGAGGGGACGCTGCGGACGGTCTTCGCCGACTATGCGGTGAAGGGCGAGATGCGGGTGATCCTGCATGTCGAGGCCGACCCGGCGCTGCGCGGCACGGGGGCGGCGGACCGGTTCATGCGCGCCATGGCCGAGCACGCGCGAGCCGAGGGCCTGACGCTGGCGCCCCGCTGCAGCTACGCCGCCGTCTGGCTGAAGCGTCACCGCGAGTTCGAGGACGTGGCGGCGTAGTTCCTCCCCATCGGGGGAGGGGGACCGCGAAGCGGTGGAGGGGGCTTACCTCACACGCCGGCGTCCAGGTCAGGCCCCCTCCACCACCCTTCGGGCGGTCCCCCTCCCCCATGGCTTCGCTGGGGGGAGGAATGCTCACCCTCCGCCGTACCCCCCGATGATCGGCAGGACCTCGCCGGTGATGTAGCTGGAGCATTGGGGCGAGGCGAGGAAGACGAAGGCCGGCGCGATCTCCTCGGGCTGGGCCGGGCGTTTCATCACTGTCTTGGAGCCGAATTTCGCGACCTTGTCCGCCGGCTTGTCGGCGGGGTTCAGCGGCGTCCAGACCGGGCCCGGCGCGACGACGTTCACCCGGATGCCGCGCGGGGCCAGATGCGTGCCCAGCGAGCGGGCGAAGGCGTGGATGCCGCCCTTTGTCATGGAATAGTCGAGCAGGTCGCTATTGCCTTCGATGCCCGTGACCGAGCCCGTCATGACGATGGCGCCGCCCGCCTCGAGATGCGGAACCGCCGCCTTCACCAGGTTGAAGCAGCCGTAGAGATTGGTCTTCAGCGTCCGGTCAAAATGCTCGAAGGTCAGGTCCTCGAGCGCCTCGACATGCTCCTGGAACGCGGCGTTGGGGACGACGACGTCAAGGCGACCGAACGCCTCCATGGTCGCCTTCACCGCAGCTTCCGAGAAGGCGGGATCGGAGACGTCGCCCTTGAGCACGATGGCCTTGCGGCCCTCGGCCTCGACGGCCTTCTTCGTGGTTTCGGCGTCCCTGTCCTCATCCAGATGGCAGATCGCGACATCGCAGCCTTCGCGCGCGAACAGGACGGCGACCGCGCGCCCGATGCCGCTGTCGCCCCCGGTGATGATCGCCGCCATCCCCTCCAGCTTGCCCGAGCCCTTCCAGAACGGGGCGTCGTACATCGGCGCGGGATCGAGGGCGGCCTCGTCGCCGGGCTTGGTCTGGTGCTGCTTTGGGAAGGGCGGTTCCGGATAGCCGCGCGCGCCGGCCTGGACGGGCTTTTCGGATTTCTTCTTCGCCTTGCCGGCCTTGGCGTCGATGCCTTTCTGAATCTTCCGCTCCTGGTCGGCGACCTTTTTCGCGCGGGACTTCGGTTTGGCAGCCATGGGAACTCCTTGTGCGGTTCGATGCAGAAGCCGATGGAGCGCGCAACCGTTCCCGCGCATTGTCGTGTTCGACGACACGGAGCCGACCCATGCCCGATCTCGACCTGTCTTCCGTCAGTGCGGCCGCAGGGCCGTTGCAGACCTGGGTGCTGCCAGCCCTGCTGGGGCTGGGGCTGGCCTCGGCGACGGGCCTGAGGACCTTTCTGCCGCTGCTGATGCTGGCCCTGGCGGCGAAATTCGAGATGTTCGGCGTCAGGCTGATCGACCAGATGGACTGGATCGTCTCCTGGCCCGCCATCGCGGCGCTGGCGACGGCGACGGTGGCGGAGTTCGCGGGCGACAAGGTGCCGGCGATCGACCACGGGCTGAACGCCATCGGCTATGTCACCCGGCCCGTGGCGGGGGCGATCGCGGCGGGCAGCGTGTTCTGGAACGTCGATCCGGTGGCGGCGGCGATCGCCGGCCTGATCGTCGGCGCGCCCGCGGCCCTGGCCTTCAACGCCGCGCAGACCGGGGTGCGGGTCGGATCGACGGCGACCACGGGCGGACTGGGCAATCCGTTGGTCTCGCTGGTCGAGGACGTGCTGGCCTTCCTGACCGTGATCGTCGCCTTCCTGGCGCCGATCCTGATCCCGATCATCGTGATCGCCCTGATCTGGGTGGTGTACCGGCTGGCCCGGGGG
Source organism: Brevundimonas vancanneytii (assembly GCA_943373195.1). Lineage (GTDB taxonomy): Bacteria > Pseudomonadota > Alphaproteobacteria > Caulobacterales > Caulobacteraceae > Brevundimonas > Brevundimonas vancanneytii_B. Next base: position 47,177 of record CALSBO010000010.1, on the reverse strand, counting down.
GTCCGCGCCCGGCGCGAGGCCGAACCGGCCTAGATCGAGCGGCTGACCACGGCCTTCAGGGTCTGGGCCTTCATCGGGAGGTCGGAGGCCAGGCGGCCGGCCAGCTCACGGGCGCCCACGGGATAGGCGTCGCCGCCGTCGGCGATTTCCTGGGCCATGGCCGAGGCCTGCATCAGCACCTTCTCCAGCGCCTCGACCTGTTCGACCGCCAGGGCGCGGGCCTCGAGCTGCAATCGTTTGACCCGGTCGCTGGTGGTCTCCGGCTTGCGCATCAGGTCGTAGATTTCCGCCTCGGCGGTGACGAGGCGCAGATCGGGCTTGGCGGGCGGGCTCTTGGACATGGCGGGGTCTCCTGCCCGATCCAATGCGAAGCGGCGCCGTGGCGTTCCCCCGACGGGCGAACCGGCTGCGGGTTGTCGAGGCGGTGTGGCGGGGGAATCACAGCCGCCTCGATCAGGCGGCCTCGCCCCTCGGCTCCAGCCGCGTCTCGGCCTCGCGCACCGCGTCCACGGCGCGGTCGACGACCTCCAGCCCCGCGCCGGCGACGATGGACTCGACCGTCAGGATGCGACGGTAGGCGCGGGCGCCGGGGCGGCCGTGCATCAGACCCAGCATGTGCCGGGTCATGGCCGGCAGATGCACCCCCTCCTCCAGCCGCGCGGCCAGATAGGGGCGGTAGCGGTCGATGGCGGCGAAGGCGTCCACGTCCGGGGTCGCGGCGCCGAACAGGCGGCGGTCGGCCTGACCGAGGATGGCCGGCTCATGATAGGCGGCGCGGCCCAGCATGACGCCGTCCAGCGCCACACCGTCGGTGTCGTCGAGATGCGCCTCGGCCTCGTCCAGCGAGGCGATGCCGCCGTTGATCGAGATCGACAGATGCGGCCGCTCGCGCTTCAGCCGCCGCACCAGACCGTAGTCGAGCGGCGGGACGTCGCGGTTTTCCTTGGGCGACAGGCCCTGAAGCCAGGCCATGCGGGCGTGGATGATGAAGACCTCGATCCGGGCGGCGGCGCAGCCGTCCACGGTCGCGAACAGCGAGACCTGAGGCTCCTGGTCGTCCACCCCGATCCGGCATTTGACCGTGGCGGGGACCGAGACCGCGCCCTTGATGGCGGCCATGCAGTCGGCGACCAGTTGGGGTTCCCGCATCAGACAGGCGCCGAACCGGCCCGACTGGACCCGGTCAGACGGGCAGCCGACGTTCAGATTGATCTCGTCATAGCCGAAGGCCTGGCCGATCCGGGCGGCCTCGGCCAACTGGTCCGGATCGGAGCCGCCCAGTTGCAGGGCCACCGGATGCTCGACCGCGTCGAAGCCCAGCAGCCGCTGATGGTCGCCGTGGATGATCGCCGGCGCCGTGACCATCTCGGTATAGAGCAGGGCCTCGGTCGTCAGGGCGCGGTGGAACGCCCGGCAGTGCCGGTCGGTCCAGTCCATCATGGGCGCGATCGAGAGGCGGCGGTTCATCGGGCGCGGGCTTTACACCAAGGCGGCTGCGGAGGCGACTGTCAGGCGCCGGCCTCTTCGCGCGTCTCGTCCTCCTCCAGCGCCTCGGCGGCCTCCTCATTGAGGGCGCGGCCCTCATGGCGCGGCTTGATATAGGGCTCGGGCCTGGTCGTGGCGATGTTGCCGCGCATCAACGAGCGACCCGCCCGTATGCCCTCGACCAGTTGCAGGTCGAAACGTTCCCCGTCGCGGCGGCGGACATCCTCGATGGTCTCGCGCGCCTCTTCGCCGGAGAAGCCCAGGTCGATCAGCACCTGATAGCCGAACACCAGGGCGCTCTCGAAGGTTTCGCGCAGCTGGTACTCGACCCCGGCCTGCACCAGGCGGATCGAATGACCGCGGTCGAAGGCGCGGACGAACAGCTTGGTCAGGGGGAAGGCCTCCCGGACCACCGCCACGATCTGGTCGGCGACCTCGGGCTTGTCGACGCAGACCAGGATGGTCTCGGCCTGTTCGGCGCCCGAGGCGCGCAGCACATCGAGCCGCGAGCCGTCGCCGTAATAGACCTTGAAGCCGAAGCTGCCGGCGGCCTGGATCATCTCGATGTCGGTGTCGATGATCGACACGTCCACGTCGCGGGCCAGCAGGGGCTGGGACACCACCTGGGCGAAACGGCCGAAGCCGATGATCAGCACGCGCTCCCGTAAATTGCGGGCGTGGTCGACGCCCTCGGCCTCGTCCGCCGACAGGGCCTCGTCGGGACGCAGCCGGTCGGCCAGCATGACCCTGAGCGGCGTCAGGGCCATGGACAGGATGACGATGGCCGACAGGATGGCGGCGGTGCGGGCGTCAAACAGGCCGGCGGCGAAGGCGGTCGAATACAGGACGAAGGCGAACTCGCCGCCCTCGCCCGTCAGGGCGGCGCGGAGCAGACCCTCGCCGTGCTTTTGCCGGATCCGGGCGACGGCGTAGACTGCGATCATCTTGGCGGTCATGAAGGCGGCCAATCCGCCCAGCACCCAGGTCCAGTCGGCGACCACGGCGCGCAGGTCCAGCGACATGCCGACGCTGAGGAAGAACAGGCCCAGCAAAAGGCCCCGGAACGGCTCGACGTCCGCTTCCAGCTGGTGCCGAAAGGTCGATTCCGACAGCAGGACCCCCGCCAGGAAGGCGCCCATGGCCATCGACAGCCCGCCCAGGTTCATCGCGTACGCCGCGCCCAGGACCACGAACAGGGCGCCCATGGTCATCACCTCGCGGCCGCCGTAGCGGGCCAGCAGGCGGAAGAAGGGGTTCACCACCCACCGGCCCGCGACATAGACCAGGGCCACCGCGGCGATGGCCAGGCCGATCGTCATCCAGATCGGATAGCCCGTCTCGACCGACCCGCCGTAAGCGCCGGCCAGCACCGCCACCAGCGCCAGCAACGGCACGATGGCCAGATCCTCGAACAGCAGGATGGAAACCACGCGCTGACCGCCCGGCTCGGTATGCTCGTTCCGCTCCTGCAGCAGCTGCATGACGATGGCGGTCGACGACAGGGCGAAGCCGAAGCCGGCGATCAGGGCGGCGTACCAGGCGAGGCCCGCCAGCAGCGCCAGCCCCGTCAACAGCAGGGCGCAGGCCAGGACCTGAACCGCCCCGAGGCCGAAGATCTCCTTGCGCAGGCTCCACAGGCGCGCGGGCCGCATCTCCAGCCCGATGATGAACAGGAACATGACCACGCCCAGTTCGGCGACGTGCAGCACCGACTGGGGATCATCGACCACGCCCAGGGCCGACGGGCCGATCAGCAGACCGGCGGCGAGATAGCCGAGCACGGCGCCCAGGCCGAAGCGGCGAAACAGGGTGGCGGCGACGACCATGGCCGCCAGCAGCGCCACCGCGTGGCCCAGCCCCATACTGGTCGTCTCCTGCATCTCGCGTCCCCTGCGGCCTCGCGCTGGATAGTGGGGGGCGAGGCGAGGATGCGCCACCCTTTGGCCCCGTCAGGCTTCGTCATGCCGAACGCCACAGTTTCGCCCGAGGCGGGGATGCCTCATGGTCTCCACACAACCAAGGGGAGACGCGCCATGTCGAATCGTCCGCTGAAGAGAGCCCTCGTCGGCCTGGTCAGCCTGACCCTGGCCGCGCCGATGACGCCCCTGCCCGTCATGGCCCAGGCCGTCCCGGCGGTGGACGCCGACAAGGCGTCCGACGGCGTGGTCTCGCCCGCCGCCTGCCGCGCGTTCGGCTTCGCCCTGCCGCAAGAGCGAGAGGATCGGCAAGCCTATGCCGGACCGCCGCCGCCCGCGCCGATGCCGCCTCCGCCACCGCCACCGCCGCCGCCCCCTCCGCCCGGCGCGCAACAGACGATGATCGACGACGTCGTGGTGACCGGGAGCCGGACCCCGCGCGGCCCGGCTGCGGCCGGGGCGCCCGTTGTCCGAGCCCAGCGAGAATCGCTGATCGGAGCAAACGCCCCTGCTCCCTCCGCGCCCCCGCCGCCGCCGCGACTTCAGATTCGACCGCCCGCGCCGGTCCCGGCCGACAGCGAACGCTATACCGACGCCGCGCCCAACCCCGTGCGCCGGGTCGCCGACGAGCCGGTCTCGACCTTCTCGATCGACGTGGACACGGCCAGCTATTCCAACGTCCGCCGCTTCATCGACGAGGGCCGCGCCCCGCCCGCCGACGCGGTGCGGGTCGAGGAGCTGATCAACTATTTCGACTACGGCTACGACCGCCCCGCCTCGGCGACGCAGCCGTTCGCCATCACCACGGCGGTGACGGACTCGCCGTGGGCGCCGGGGCGGCAGATCGTCCATGTCGGCCTGCAGGGCTATGAACTGCCCGAAGGCGAGCGGCGGCCGTTGAACCTGACCTTCCTCGTCGATGTCTCGGGCTCGATGGGCAGTCCCGACAAACTGGCCCTGGCGCAGAAGTCGATGAACCTGATCATCGACCGCCTGCGGCCCCAGGACACGGTCGCGGTGACCTATTACGCCGAAGGGGCGGGTACGACCTTGGCCCCGACGCAGGGCGACCAGAAGCTGAAGCTGCGCTGCGCCGTGGCCAGCCTCTACGCCTCGGGCGGCACGGCCGGGGCGACCGGCATGACGAACGCCTATCAGCAGGCCGAGGCCAACTTTGCGCGCGACCGCGTCAACCGCATCCTGATGTTCACCGACGGCGACTTCAACGTTGGGGTCACCGACAACATGCGGCTGGAGGACTATGTCGAGGCCAGGCGGGAAACCGGCATCTATCTGTCGGTCTATGGCTTCGGGCGCGGCAACTACCAGGACGCGCGGATGCAGACCATCGCCCAGGCCGGCAACGGGACGGCGGCCTATGTCGACGACCTGAACGAGGCGCGCCGGCTGTTCGGCCCGGCCTTCGACCGCGGCGCCTTCCCCATCGCCGACGACGTCAAGATCCAGGTCGAGTTCAACCCGGCGCGGGTCAGCGAATACCGGCTGATCGGCTATGAGACCCGGCTGCTGAACGAGGCCGATTTCAACAACGACCGCGTCGACGCCGGCGAGGTCGGCTCGGGCGCCTCGGTGACGGCCCTGTACGAGATCACGCCCGTCGGCGGCCCCAGCCAGATGGGCGAGCGGCGCTATCCCGAGAACCGCGACAGTCTCGGCGTCGGCGGGGGCGACCCCGACGGCGAGGTCGGCTTCGTCCAGGTGCGGTTCAAACTGCCGGGCGAGCGCGACTCGCGGCTGATGCAGCAGGTGGTGTCCAATCCCGGCGGCCCGTCGGCCCCGCCGCCCGAGAGCACGCGCTGGGCCTTGGCCGTGGCCGCCTTCGGCCAGCGGCTGCGGGGCGATCCGTGGCTGGGCGACGGCTTCGACTGGGAGGCGGTGCTGACCCAGGCCCAGGGCGCGCGCGGCGAAGACCCCTACGGCGAACGCGCCGAGTTCGTGCAGATGGTCCGGGCCGCGCAGGGGTTGCCGGGACGGGCGGCGCCGTAGGGATTGCGGACGGCACGGCCCTCGTCATCCCGGACGTCGCGCAGCGGCGATCCGGGACGGCGTTGCCTAACCACCCGTTCTCCCGGAAATCGCGAAGCGGTTATCCGGGAGACAGGGGGCATCGCGCTCTGTCCTGACCCGTCTCCCGGATAGCGGCTGACGCAGCTTCCGGGAGGCTGAATTTCTTGCACTCGGGCGTCCCGGCTCTTCGCTTCGCTTCGGCCGGGATGACAAACCATCGGAAGCGTCTGCGAGCCGTTTTCGGACTTGGTTGCGCACGACATCTCCCATCGGGAGAGGGAACGCGGCATGGTCACCCCGTGACCGAAACCCTCTCCCCGAAAACCGCCCGCCGCATCGTGCTCGCCGCCCAGGGCTTCGGCCGCGCCCGGCCCGCCGCGCCCGGCCGCGGCCATGTGCGCGACCTCGCCCGGCGGCTCGGCGTCATCCAGATCGACAGCGTCAACGTCGTGACGCGGACCCACTATCTGCCCGGCTTCTCGCGGCTGGGGGACTATCCGCGCGACGCGCTGGAGACGGAGGCCTGGGGCGCGCGGCGCAGCCTGTTCGAATACTGGGGTCACGAGGCGTCGCTGCTGCCGCTGGAGACCCAGCCGCTGCTGCGCTGGCGGATGGAGCGGGCGCGGGGCGGCGCCATGTGGACGGGCCTGTCGCGGTTCGGGCGCGAGAAGCGCGACTATATCGACGGCGTCCTGGCCGAGATCGAACGGCGCGGGCCGGTCACCGGCGGCGACTTCGCCACAGGACCACGCGGCGCGCCCGGCTGGTGGTCGTGGTCGGACGGCAAGCGGGCCCTGGAATGGCTGTTCTGGGCCGGGCTGATCACCACGAAGACCCGCAACGGTTTCGAGCGCGTCTATGACCTGACCGAACGCGCCCTGCCCGCCCGGATCGTCGACCTGCCGACGCCGACCGAGGCCGACGCCCAGCGCGAACTGGTCCGCATCGGGGCGCGGGCCATGGGGGTGGCCACCGCCGCCGACCTGCGCGACTATTTCCGCCTGCCCCTGGCCGATGCGCAGGGCCGGATCGCGGAGCTGGTCGAGGCGGGCGAGCTGACGCCCGTTTCGGTGAAGGGCTGGCGGCAGACGGCGTATCTGGCCGCCGGCGCGCGGGCGCCGCGCAAGGTCGCGGGCGCGGCCCTGCTGTCGCCGTTCGACAATCTGATCTGGACCCGCGACCGCACCGAGCGGCTGTTCGGGGTCAAGGTGCGGCTGGAGATCTACACCCCTGCCCACAAACGGGCGCACGGCTACTATGTCCTGCCCTTCCTCGAGGACGAGGCGATCACCGCGCGGGTCGATCTGAAGTCGGACCGCAAGGCCGGGCGGTTGCTGGTGCAGGCGGCTTGGCGCGAGCCGGACGCGACGGCTGAGACGGCGGCGCGGCTGGCGGCGGAGCTGAAGCGGATGGCGGGGTGGCTGGGGTTGGAAGACGTCGAGGTGGTGGGCAAGGGCGATCTGGCGGGGGCGCTGGAAGCAGAGATCAGGCCGCGATCGGCTCCCGTTTCCTGATCCCGGCGACAATCTGAGATGCGTGCGCGCGTGCTTGGGCGAGATCATACTCGTTCTGGATGTTGGTCAGCAGTTCAGCCGACACACCGAACGCCGCTTCAAGCTTCAAAGCCATTTCGTGCGTCAACGCCCGCTTGCCGTTCAGCATGTTGTTGAAGCCCGGTCGTGCAACATTCAACGCCTCTGCCGCTTCAACGATCGACAAGCCAAACGCGGGGAGAACATCTTCGCGAACGATCTCGCCGGGATGCGCCGGAAAAGCCAACTTGGTCATTAGGACAAACTTCCCTTGGTCAGGTTAGTTGTATCCTATGTCGATACAGTTGGATTTTCAATCCGAAAGTGACAACCGACATTGGAAAGACGTTCAATGATCATTGCGACGGACAACGCGATGACCATCCCAATGAGCGCCAACCAGAAAGACGGCTCAGCACTTCAATGGTAATCTTCGAGGTCAACGTCTGTAACGATGTTGGAAACGGGGTCCAGTCGGAACGTCAGCCGAAAATTGCCGCTAACCCACAGCGACCACCGATGGCCCGACCTAGGCTCCAGCGGATGAATTTTCCACATGGGCATCGTAGCCAACTGCTGAATGTCGGACGCGGCCTGGATAGCCGTCAGTTGACGATGAAGCTTCTTCGTAAAATCTGACGGTACGCCCTTCACGCTTCTGGGCTCGCTTGCGCCAGCGAGAGCTTTCAGACCCTTATGTCGATAGCTTCTGATCTCCGCGATGGCGATCTCCTTGCGTCGCTCGTTGTACCCCGAAACGATACAGAACAGCAAGTCCGTGTATCGCGCGGCGAGACAGGTCGCGCCTTGGGTTGCACCACCGCGCTACACGTCGAACTTCACGCCCTGCGCCAACGGCAGGCTGGTCGAGAAATTTACCGTCTGCGTCTGGCGGCGCATATAGGTTTTCCAGGCGTCGGAGCCGCTCTCACGCCCGCCGCCGGTGTCCTTTTCGCCGCCGAAGGCGCCGCCGATCTCGGCGCCCGAGGGGCCGATGTTGACGTTGGCGATGCCGCAGTCAGAGCCCCAGGCCGAGAGGAAGGCCTCGGCCTCGCGGACGCTGTCGGTGAAGACGCAGGAGCTGAGCCCCTGCGGCACGGCGTTCTGCATCGCCACGGCCTGATCGAAGTCGGACCATGTCAGGACGTAGAGGATGGGGGCGAAGGTCTCGTGTTCGACGACAGCCGTCTGGGCCGGCATGCGGACGATGGCGGGGCGGACGTAGACGCCGTCACGGTCCACCCGGTCACCGCCGACGACGATCGTACCGCCCTGCTCGACGGCTTGGGCCAGCGCCATGTCAAAGCCATGGGCGGCCGCCTCGTCGACCAGCGGGCCTATAAGCACGCCGTCCTGACGCGGATCGCCCACGGGCAGGGTTTCATAGGCGACGGCGAGGCGCGCCACGAGGGCGTCGGCGATGCTTTCATGCACCAGAAGACGGCGCAGGGTGGTGCAGCGCTGACCGGCGGTGCCGACCGCCGAAAAGGCGATGGCGCGGACGGCCATGTCGAGGTCGGCGCTGGGCGTCACGATCATGGCGTTGTTGCCGCCCAGCTCCAGCAGCGAACGGCCCAGCCGGGCGGCCACCGTCCGCGCCACGGCGCGGCCCATGCGGGTCGAGCCGGTCGCCGAGACCAGCGGCACGCGCGGATCGGCGGCGAGCGTTTCACCGGCTTCACGCCCACCGATGACGACCTGCGACAGGCCGGCCGGCGCATCTCCAAATCGGGACAGCGCGCGGTCGAAAATCGCCTGGGTGGCCAGGGCCGTCAGCGGCGTCTTCTCCGACGGCTTCCAGATCACCGGATCGCCGCAGACCAGGGCCAAGCAGGCGTTCCACGCCCACACCGCCACGGGGAAGTTGAACGCCGAAATCACCAGCACCGGCCCCAGCGGCTGCCACGTCTCGCGCATGTGATGGCCGGGGCGTTCGCTGGCCAGCGTCAGGCCGTACAACTGGCGGGACAGGCCGACGGCGAAGTCGCAGATGTCGATCATCTCCTGAACTTCACCCAGGCCCTCCGAGACGATCTTGCCGGCTTCGAGGGTGACGAGCCGGGCGAGGTCGTCCTTGGACGCGCGCAACTCCTCGCCCAGCAGGCGGACCAATTCGCCGCGGCGCGGGGCCGGGACGCGCTTCCACGGAAGGAAGGTCGCGACCGAGCGGGCCAGCACGCCTTCGAGGTCGGGCGTCTCGGCCAGCGAGCCGGCGCTGGATCCGTCGATGGGGGACCGGGTCGGCATTGCGCCGCCCCAGACGGCGTCATCCACGCCCAGCCGTTGCAGGATGGCCTTCGCCTCGTTCGCCGCCGTCATCATGGTTCTCCGTCTCCAGCGGGGCCGTTTAGCCTCCCCCGCCGCCCGGCGAAAGCGGAACCGGGTTCAGGGCCGGGGGTTCTGATCGCAATCCCACCCCATCAGGAGAGCCCCGATGAAAGTTCGCGATGTGATGAGCAAGGACGTGCAGGTCGCCCGTCCCGGCGACACCCTGCAGGAGGTCGCTTCGCGAATGAGCGCGGGCGATTTCGGCTTCATGCCCGTGGCGGACGGCGACCGGTTGATCGGCACGATCACCGACCGCGACATCGCCGTGCGCGCGGTGGCGGGCGGCGCGGCCTGCACCGCGCCCGTGGTGGAATATATCTCGCGCGATCCGCACACGGCCCGGGCCGACGACGACCTGCAGACCGTGCTGGACGCCATGGGTTCGCGGCAGGTCCGCCGCCTGCCGGTTCTGGACAAGCACGACAAGCTGGTCGGGGTGGTGTCGCTGGGCGACCTGTCCACCCGGGTGAAGGAAAAATACGCCGGCGAGACGCTGGAAGACATCTCCCGCGCCTGATCTGCACGCGCCGTTAGGGTTCGCTTCACCCTTTCGTCAAACCGGGCGTTCACACGGCCCGGCCTAGGCTTCCCGTCGAATACGGAGAAACCGATGGCGCGCGCGCAATTCCAGAAGGGACAGAAGGTCTGGGTCGAATGCGTCGGCGCATGGGCCCAGATCGAGAAGGTCCAGCCTGTCTGGGCCAAGGGCTTCGAAGAGCCCGTCCGGGTCACCTATGATGTCGGGCTGGGCCGCGAGTTCCTCGGTCACGAACTGCTGCTGCCGACCGACGACCCGGCCGCCAATGCGGGCGAGACCTGGCGGCTGATGCGGGCGCGGAACAAGTGGCAGACGGCCGACGACTGTCCGCACCACCCCTTCCCCGGGACCTATCCGGTGGTGGTGACGGACAAGGCCGACTGGGGCGGCTGGCGCGTGCCGGGGGCCGAATACGATCGCGACCCCGACCAGATCGAGTTCCAGGCCCGGCTGATCGCCGCGGCGCCGCGCCTGATGGCCCTGGCCGAACGGCTGGCGAGCTCGGTCGACGAGGCGCCGGACGACGCGCCGCCTGAGATGCAGTCGCTGGCCCGCGAGGCCCGGACGGTGCTGAAGAGCGTGACGGACGTGCTGGCCCCCCCGTCGGACAGCGCCGTCGCCGCCCCCGCGACGCGGGAAGAAGCGCAGGCTGCCTGAAACGGCCCGCCTACGCCCGTCGGAGCGACAAATGGTTGATGACCTCTAACCAAGCCTCGACAGGAATCCGCGACGCAGCCTAGATTCTGCGTTCAACGCCGAATCCTTGGGGAGAGCGCCTTGCGGGGTGAAGAACGCCGCATAACCAGCGAGGGACGGCGCACCGCGGACCGCTATCGGGGGCCGCCGCCGTGGATCCGCATCGCCATACTGGCGCTTGCGCTGGCGATCACCGCCCATGTGCTGCTGGTCGCGCGCAGCCTCGACCGCCCGGTCGCCGCGAGTTCGACCCTGCTCGGCGGCATCGGCTGGAGCGAACTCTGGGTCCTGGGTCCGCCGATCGCCATCGGCCTGTTCACCCTCGCCCTGGTGCTGCACATGCAGCGACGCCAGCAGGGCATCAGCCGCGAATGGGCCGCGTCCGAGCGCCGGTTCCGGGGCGCGGTCGAGGCGGCCCGCTGCGGGGTCTGGGAATGGGACACCGCCACCGAACTGGTCACCGTCTCGGACTATATGGCCGAACTGCTGGGTCTGGAGGCGAGCGGGCCGGTGCCCAGCGCCGCCGTCATGGCCCGTATCCATCCGCGCTATCACGAAGCGGTCCAGCACGCCCTGCGGCAGGCCCAGACCTTCGGAACCTTCGACGTCAGCTTTCCGGTGCCCGACGCCCAGGGCAAGGCGCGCTGGATCGACGCCCGGGGTCAGGCGCGCGGCGACCGCGGAGACGACGGCTTCACCAGCGTGCTGGGCGTGGCCCTGGACACCACCGAGGCCCGACGGGCCAAGGCCCAGGCCCAGGCGGCCGAGAGCCGGTTGCGCGACGGGATCGAAAGCGTGTCCGACGCCTTCGTCCTGTTCGATCGGCACGGGCGGCTGATCCTGTCGAACCAGGCCTTTCAGGACGCCTTCGGCTTCGAGGCCGGCGTGCTTCGCAAGGGGGCCTTCAAACAGGACCTGAACCAGATCGCGGCCTTGGCCATCAAATCGGACCAGCCGGCGGCGGGCGAGCGCGTCGGCGCGCGCGAGGTCGAACTGCACGACGGCCGCTGGCTGCAGCTGATCGAGCGTTTCACCTCGGACGGCGGATCGGTGGTCACGGCGGCGGACATCACCGCCATCAAACAGAAGGAGGCCGAACGCCAGCGCGCGACCGAGCGGCTGCACGTCACCATCACCGAGCTGGAGGACCGCGAGGAGAAGCTGTCGCTGCTGGCCCGCAAATACGAGGTGGCGATGACCCGGGCCGAGGCGGCCAACCAGGCCAAGTCCGAGTTCCTGGCCAATATGAGCCATGAACTGCGCACGCCGCTGAACGCCATCAACGGCTTTTCGGAGATCATGGCGGGCGAGATGTTCGGGCCGCTGGGCGACGCCAAATACAAGGGCTACGCCGCCGACATCCTCAAGTCGGGCCAGCACCTGCTGAGCCTGATCAACGACGTGCTTGACATGGCCAAGATCGAGGCCGGCAAGCTGACGCTGCACTATGAGACGGTGTCGCTGAAGGAGGTGGTCGATGACGCCGCCCGGCTGATGCGCGGCAAGATCCAGGAGGCGGGGCTGAACCTGTTGGTCGACGCACCCGACCTGCCCGAGATCGACGCCGACTATCGCGGCCTCAAGCAGGTGGTGCTGAATCTGATCTCGAATGCGGTGAAATTCACGCCCGAGGGCGGCCATATCGTGGTGGCCCTCTCGCGTGAGGACGACGACCGGCTGCGTGTCGCGGTGACGGACACCGGCATCGGCATCGCCGCCGAGGACCTGAACCGGCTGGCCCGGCCGTTCGAACAGGTCGAGGGCCAGCACTCCAAGACCACCCAGGGCACCGGCCTGGGCCTGGCCCTGACCAAGTCGCTGATCGAACTGCACGGCGGCGCGCTGAGCATCGAGAGCGAGCCGGGCCGGGGCACGACGGTCAGCTTCGACCTGCCGATCCGGCGGCCGGGCCAGCCCGTGCAGACTTCCGCCGCCCAGGTTCACGCACGGGCGGCCTGACGAGTGTCAGCCGGCGGCCTTCGCCGCCTCCGGATGAGAACCCCGGCGGCCCTGATCCCGGCCCGCGGCGCGGCCCCGGCGGGTCAGGATTTCCGACAACGCCTGGCGGTCGGCCGGCTCCAGGGTCGCCAGCAGGGCCACGGCGTTGGCCTCGATCCGCGCCCGGCCGCGCATTTCGGCGACGCGGGATTCCTGCAGCAGGACCCGGGCGCGGTCGGCATCGAAGGTTTCGGACCGCGACATCTCCACGGCCTGACGCCGCTTCAGCCGCGCCTCCTCGAAGTCGGGGCGGGCGGCCAGGGCGGCGGCGCGCAGTTCGGTGCGCACCCGGTCGCGCACGGCCGGGTCGAGCGCCTCGATCAGTCGCATCGGCGAATGGGTGCGCGGCGCCCGGTGCTGGGCCTCGACCCGGTGCTCGACCTGGGTCCGGGTGACGAACAGGGTGGCCACGGCGGCGGCGGCGAACAGATTGAGCGCCACCGAGGCGGCGAGGGCGATCTTGACGGCCTTGGGGCTCATCCGAGCACCTCCGCGTCGTCCACGCCGAGCAGCGAGGCCTGGTACAGGACCGCCTCGGCCTGGGCGTCGGCGGTCAGCCAGGTGGTCAGCATGACGCCCGCGACGACGCCGGCGCAGGCGGCCGCGGCCCAGCCGGCCCCCAGCGCAAGGCCCAGCCGGTCCAGCCAGCGGCGACCCTCGCGGCGCGCTCTCAGCCCCGCCTCGGCGGCCGAGGCGATGACCCGGTCGCGCAGGGCGGCGGATGGATGGACGACGCGGGAGGCATGCAGCAGGGCGTCCGCCGCATCGGCCTCGGCCAGGGCCGGGCGCGCGATCTCCGGCTCGGCGGCGACAAAGGCCTGACCCGCCGCGCGCTCGGCCTCGGGCCAGCGCCGGGCGTCGGCGCCGTAGGCCGCGACCAGGGCGAGGAACCGTTGGGACGTCATCTCACTCATGCTCCTTCAGCACCCGGCCGGATGTCGGCCAGGGCCTGTCTCAACGCCCGCCGCCCCCGCGACAACAGGCTTTCCAGCGCGTCGACGCTGATCTCCATCAAGGCCGCGGCCTCGATATTGGTCAGGTCCTGATAGTGGCACAGGACGATGGCCTCGCGTTGACGGTCCGGCAGCCGGGTCAGGGCCGCATCGACCCGAACGCCGACGTCCGCCGCCAGCAGCCCCCGGTCGGGCGCCGGTCCGGGATCGGGCCGGTCGGGCGGAGTCGCCGTGACCGCCTCGCGCCGCCGCCGCAGCCGGTCGTAGCAGAGGTTCAACCCGACCCGGTGCAGCCAGGTGTCGAACTTGGCCTGACCGGGGACCCAGCGCGGGGCCTGTTTCCAGGCCCGCAGCATGGCGTCCTGGGCCACGTCCTCGGCCTCTGCCGCATCGCCCAGCATCCGCTGGGCGAGCGCCAGCATCCGCGGCAGCTTGCGCGCCACCATGGCCTGGATCGCCGCGGGGTCGCCCTGACCCACGCGGCGCACCAGTTCCTCGTCGGGGTCGGCGATCAGCGCCAATCCGGCCCTCTTCCGTCGCTGCCGAAAGGGTCGCCCGGTTCATGACCGTCGTACCCGCCATCATCCTTACTCCGAAGCGGGCGCCCGAGGCGACGCCTGACGGGCGGCGCGGCGTTCGACCATCCGTTCGCGGCGATGCTCGCGCATGGCCAGGCGGCCGACGCGGCCCTCGTCGGCGGTGACATAGCCGTCGTTATCGGCGTCGAGGCGGGCGAAGGTCTGTTCGGCGCGGGCCTGGGCGTCGGCGATGACCACCGGGCCGCGCGCCTCCATCCGGCCCATGCCGCCTTGACCGCGCATCCGGCGCGGGCCGCGGTTCGCGCGGCCTTCCGCCCGGACGGCGCCGGCGGCGTCGAACTCGGCGCGGCTGATGGAGCCGTCGTTGTCGGCGTCCAGCCGGTCGAAGCGCGCCTCGGCGCGACCGGCGCGGCGGGCCTGCATGGCGGCGCGGCGCTCTTCGGCGGTGATCGAGCCGTCGCGGTCGGCGTCCAGCGCGGTCAGGCGCTGCACCCGCTGCCCGACGAATTCGGACTGGCTGAGGCGGCTGTCGCCGTCCGTGTCAGCGCGCATGCCCCGGGCCGGAGCCTGTTGGGCGAAGGCGGCGCCGCCGGCGACGAGGGTCAGGGCGGCCAGGCCGCCGACGAGAAGGGTCTTGTGCATCCGAATGATCTCCATGGCCGCCCAATGCGGCCGTCGTCCCTGTCTGGGGAGTGAAACGTCGGCGCCGTCAGTCTCCGTCGCGCGGCGGCGGCAGGGCCGATTCGAAGGCCGCGCGGGCCTGTTCGCGAACCTCGACCAGCCGGGCCTTCAGGGTCTCGAAATCGGCGAGGTCGGCGGCCTCGGCCAAGCGGAGGCGGAAGCCGTCCGGCTCCCGCTCGGGATCGGGCCGGTCGTCGAAGGCCGCACTCAGAACCTGACTCAACGCCTGCTGCAGCCGCCACGCCTCGGCCAGGGCCGGCTCGCCCGCAAGCGCCTCCAGCGTCGAGACCGTCAGCGGCGCACCCGCGGCGGCGGCGGCCAGCTGACCCACCTGGGCGACGAATTCGGCGTCGACCTGGCCGCCCGGGGCCAGTTTGAGGTCCCACGCCCCCTGCCCCGGCCGCTCGCGCGCCATCAGATCGCGCATCCGCCGTGCATCGGCGGCCACGTCCACGCCCGGCCGGGGACGGCGCAGGATGGCCTCCAGCGCCGCCGTCGCCCTCGCGCCGAAGGCTGCGTCGTCGGTCCAGATCACCCGGGCGCGGGTCAGGGCCATGAACTCCCAAGTGTCGGCCTCGGTCGCATAATAGTCCTCGACCGCCGACAGTCGCAGCGACACCGGCCCCTTGGCCGCGCCGGGGCGCAGCCGCATGTCGACCTCGTACAGGCCGCCCTCGGCCGTATGCGCCGACAGGGCCGCGATCAGCCGCTGGGTGAAGCGGGAATAGAAGACGCCCGCCGCCCAGCCCTTGCCGTCGGACACCGCCTCGGGCGGCGCGTCATAGAGGGTCATCAGGTCGAGGTCGGAGCCGGCGGTCATCTCGCGCGACCCGGCCTTGCCCAGGGCGACCACGGCGACGGCCCCGCCGGGCAGGGCGCCGCCCTGGCGCACCGCCTCGGCCATCGCGGCGGGCGCCAGGGCGTCGATCACGGCGTCGGCCAGATCGGTGTAGGCCCGGCCCGCGGCTTCCGGCCCGGCATGGCCGGTCAGGGTCTGGATGCCGATGCGGAACATCTGTTCGCGGTGCACCCGGCGGGCGATGTCGAGCGCGGTCTCGAAATCGGGGGCGGCGGAGGCGTCGGCCCGCATCTGCGCCACAAGGCCGGAATCCTCGTCCAGGACGCGGGCGAAGCGGGCATCCAGCATACTGTCCAGCGCGGCCGGATAGCGGCCCAGGGTGCGCGCCAGCCGGGGCGCGAAGGCCATTACCCCGAGCACCAGTTCGAACAACTTGGGCTGGGCCAGGAACAGGGCCTGGACCTGGACCCCGCTGTTCAGCCCGGCGAAGAAGACGGCGAAGCGGCGGAAGGCGGCGTCGGCCGCGCCGGTGTCCGCGAGGGCGGTCAGCAGGCGCGGCGCCAGTCGGGTGAACAGTTCGCGGCCCCGCGCCGACCGCGTCGCCGGAATGCGGCCGTGGTGCCAGCTGCGGATACTGTCGGCGACCCCGCCCGGCTCGCTGAAGCCCATCCGCCCCAGGGTCGCCAGGGTCTCGGGATCGTTCTCGACGCCGGTGAAGACGAGGGAGCCATAGGGGGACGACAGGGCCTCCTCGCCCTCGAACAGTTCGCCATAGGTGCGGTTGACCCCGACCAGCAGGGCCTCGATCCGGGCGTCGAAGGCGGCCAGATCGCCCTCGCCCGCCAGCGCCGCCACGGCCGCGCGGCGCGCCGGGTCGTCGGGCAGGATGTGGGTCTGTTCGTCGTCCAGCATCTGCACCCGATGCTCGAGCCCGCGCAGTTCGGCATAGGCGGCGGTCAGGGCGGCGCAGGCCTGCGGCGTCACATGGCCGGCGTCCCGCAGGGCGGCCAGGGCGTCGACGGTGCGGGAGCCGCGCAGGCCGGGGTCGCGGCCGCCGAGGATCAGTTGCTGGGTCTGGGCGAAGAATTCGATCTCGCGGATGCCGCCGCGCCCCAGCTTCAGATTGGCGCCGGCGGCGTCCATCCCCTCGCCGGTCTTGTGGACGTGGATCTGGCGCTTGATCGACTGGATGTCGAGGATGGCCGGATAGTCGAGGCTGCGCCGCCAGATGAAGGGTCTCAGCGCGGTGAGGAATTCGCCGCCGGCGGCGATGTCGCCCAGCATGGCGCGCGCCTTGATGAAGGCCGCCCGCTCCCAGTTCTGGCCGACGCCTTCGTAGTAGGACAGGGCGAAGGGCACGGCCACGACGGGCGGGGTCGACGAGGGGTCGGGCCGCAGGCGCAGATCGACGCGGAAGACATAGCCGTCGCCGGTCCGTTCCTGCATCAGACCCGAGAAGGCATGGGCGACGCGGTCGAGGAATTTCTGCGGCTCGACGCCCGGGGCCAGGGTGCCTTGAACCGCCTCGGGCTCCCAGAACAGGCTGATGTCGATGTCGGAGGAATAGTTCAGCTCGAAGGCCCCGTGCTTGCCCATGGCGAGACCGAACAGGCCGGGGATGGGGCCGCGCGGGTCATCGGCGACCGAAACCAGCTTGCCCCGCTCGCGCTGGTCATGGGCCACGGCGCGCAGGGCGGCCTGGGCCGAGGCGTCGGCGAAACGGCTGAGGGCGCCGGTGACCGCGTCCAGATTCCAGACCCCGCCGAGGTCGCTGAGGGCCGTCAGCAGGTGCAGTTCGGCCTTGAGCCTGCGCAGCGGCGCCCTGACCTCATCGGAGCCGCCGGTCAGGGCCTCCGTCGCCGACACGATGGCGGCCAGCCGGTCTTCGGGCGTCGCCTCCAGCGTCAGCCGCAGCCGTTCGGGCCAGCGCCGGACCAGACCCGCCAGATAGGGCGAGGCCGCGAAGACGGGACCCAGGGCGGGCCAGCCGTCGGTCAGGCGATCGCTCCACCCGGTCTCGGCGGCGGCTTCTTCCAGCCGCGCAAGGGTCGCCTCGAGGGCGGCGCCCGGAAGGGTGGGGCCGCAGGGTCGGAACTGGCGGTGAAGGGGCGGCGTCGGCATCCGGTACAGGATAGGGGGCTGCGTCCACCAAGGGCCAGCGGCATTTGACGAGGCGAGCGTTGCCGTATCAATGTTCTGCGGCATGGCGAGGAGAGGGCGGATGGCAGTTCGGAGCTGGGCGGCAGTCATCGTCGCGGTTCTGGCGCTCTGGAGCGATCCAGCCGCGGCCCAGGGCCGGGTCGAGGAGCCGGGATTCGACCGGCCGGGCGCCGACTATTTCAGCTTCGAAATGCCCGGGCCGAACCCGGCCCTGTGCCGGCAGGCCTGTTTCACCGACGGACGCTGCCAAGCCTACACCCATGTCGCGCCGGACGGCGCCGAACCGGCGCGCTGCTATCTGAAGAACGCCGCGCCGGAACCCCGGCCGTCGGCCTGCTGCATCTCGGGCGTCCGTCCGGCGGGCGGCGCGCAATGGGTCGAGCCGGCGATGACCCCGGCCCCCGCCTTCCCCACGCCCGAGGCGGCGCGGCAGGTCGGCTGGCGGCGCATGACGCAGTTCGGCGTCATCCCGGTGCTGACCGTGATCGCCCAGTATCCGTTGTCCGACATGGACGCCCGGCGGCGGCCGATCACGCGAAACCCCCTCGCCGCCGGACAGGACCCGGCCTTCTATGACCAGATGATGTTCGGCACGCCGCGCGGCATGCTCAACGAGGACCAGAGCGTCCGCAGCTTCTACTGGACCGCCTCGGGCGGACGGCTGCTGCTCACGAAGGCGGCGACCTATGGCGTCTCGTACCAGACCCAAACCGACTTCGACCCGGTCGACGACGCCGTCATGATCGCCGATCAGTACGGCTTCGATTTCGCGGCCTATGACCGCAACGGCGACGGCCTCATCCGGCGCGACGAGCTCATCGTCCTCAAGGTCGACAACATCTCGGATTCCGGCGGCGCGGCGCGGGATGCGCCCTGTGCGACGACCGACGACCGGACGCCCGACGGATCGCGCTTCATCGTCGTCTGCGACGCGGCGGGCGTCGGCTTCGCCTCGCGCATGCTGAACCCGGCGCATGAGATCGGCCATCTGCTCGGCGCGGTCGACCTGTACGGCATGGGCTGCTGGAGCGATCAGGCGACCCTGATGAGCTGCACGGGCAGCGTCGCGACGCCGCGCGACCTGTACACCGGCGTCAATTTCGATCCCTGGCACAGGATGGCGTTCGGCTGGGCGACGCCGAGCTTCGTGACCACCGCGGGCGGCGGGTTCACGATATCGCGCACCGCCGAGGGCCTGAACCGGCCGACCATCCTCTACGACCCGGCGCGCGGCCTGTCGGAATACTATATCGTGGAGTACCGCAGCGCGAGCGACGGCGGTGTCGATTCCGGCTATGCGCGAGGCATCGCGGGCATCGTCTGGTGGTACGTCAAGACCAACGAAGACGGCTATCCCGAGGCCCAGTTGCGGCGGATCGGGACCGGCCCCGACAACGTTCTGGACACGGTGGCGGCCTTCGACGACGTCGTACTGGACGCCAATGGCGACGGCGTGAACGACACCATATGGGGCGGGCCGAACGGACGGCTTGAGACCACGCCCGCCGTCGGCGACGGCGTCGCGAACTTCCCCGCGCTCTACGCCACCGCCGACCCGCGTTCCAAGATGGGAGGCCTCGCCGTGCCGGAACGGTTCGCCAGCATCGACCAGCCGCGCCTGTACTGGGGCGATGGATCGGACGTCGGCGTGGAGGTCACGGTCCGGTGGGACCCGGCCCGGCCGAACGAAATGGCGGTTCGCATCGCACCCAGCCGGCTGATCGTCCCGGTTCTGCCCGAAGCGCCCCGACCGCTCGGCGGCTAGCCCGCCGCCGGCAGGACCAGGGCCACGCGCAGACCGGGGCCGAAGCCGCCGTAGGCGCCGGGGCCTTCGTCGAGCAAAACGCGGCCGCCGTGGGCCTCCATCACCGCCCCGACCAGCGACAGGCCCAGGCCCGAGCCGGCCTCGGTGCGGCTGTTGTCCAGACGCACGAAGCGTTCGATGACCCGGTCGCGGTCGTCCTCGGGCACGCCCGGCCCGGTGTCGGTGACCGAGAATTCGATATCGCCGGAACTGCGCCGCCGGGCGCGCAGCATCACCGCGCCGCCGGTGGGCGTGTATTTGATGGCGTTGTCGATGATGTTGGCCAGAGCCTGGGCCAGGAAGGGCTGGTTGCCCTCGACCATCAGACCGCGCTCGATCTCGGCCGAGAACTCCAGCCCCTTGTCTTCCGCGGCGGGTTCGTAGAGCTCGGCCATGTCGGCGGCCAGGTCGGCGGCGTCGAACACCTTGGGGTCCGGCGTGCGGCCCGCCGCGGCCTGCAATCGGGCGATGGCCAGGACGGTGTTGAAGGTCTTGAGCAGATTGTCCGCCTCGTCCAGCGCCAGCTGGACCGCGTCGACGCCGTCGATCTTGCCCGCCTCGGCGTCCATCAGCGACACCTCCAGCTTGGCCCGCATCCGCGTCAGGGGCGAGC
Source organism: Brevundimonas vancanneytii (assembly GCA_943373195.1). Classification (GTDB taxonomy): domain Bacteria; phylum Pseudomonadota; class Alphaproteobacteria; order Caulobacterales; family Caulobacteraceae; genus Brevundimonas; species Brevundimonas vancanneytii_B. The sequence continues at coordinate 27,107 of CALSBO010000010.1, read as the reverse complement.
GCAGGTCGTGGGCGATGGCGTCCCCGGCGTGACGGATCGAGGCCATCGACCCCTCCAGCCGGTCCAGCATGGTGTTCAGTCCGGCGCCCAGCTCGTCCAGTTCGTCGCCGGTGTTGCGGACCACGGCGCGGGCCTTCAGATCGCCCTCCTGCACTGCGGTGACCACCTTGTTGAGCCGGCCCATCGACTGTTCCAGATTGCGGCTGACCAGCACGCCGCCGGCGAGGCCCAGCAGAAGGACGATGCCCATGGCGGTCCACAACGCCTGGGTCAGGCGCGCCAGATAGGCCTCGGTGTCGCTGAGCGACTGGCCGACGAACAGCATGCCGCCGCCCTCCAGCCGGCGCTGCACGCCGCGCACCTGGGGTCGGCGCACCCGGCCGTCCTCGTCTGTCTCGGTGAACGCAAAGGTCGTCCATTCCTGGTCTTGCTGGAGCGTCTCGATCGGCAGGATGGTCAGGCTGCCTGTGCCCTGACCCCCGCTGTCGGCCTGCTCGAGGCGGTAGACGAACGTGCTTTCCCGCAAGGTGCGGTCGATGACTTCCCGGTTCAGGGCGTCGAAGCCGCGCGCCTCATAGATGCCGGTCAGCACCTTCATCTCGCCGCGCACGTCGCGCTCGGCCTTGGTCCGTGCTTCGGAGGCCGAGGCGAAATAGACCCAGGCCAGAATGGCGCTGGCCGCCGCCGCGAACAGGGCGAGGAACAGCAGCGTCAGCCGGAAGGGCGTGCGGCGGAGGAGGGAGGGTAGCTTCATCAGTGCTCTCCCTCCCCCACCGGGGGAGGGTGGTTGACGCGAAGCGTCAACCGGGTGGGGCGGGCTCGGCAACGCATCCGCACCGCCTCAACAATCTGCTCGACGTCTGTGAGAACGGCTCCATTCGTATAGCGCAACGTCACAAAGCCTTCCCGAGCCATCACGGCGTCTCTCACACGATCCTTACGCGCCCTGTCCTCATCCGCGTGAGAGGCGCCGTCCACTTCGACAATCACGCGACGGTCGAGACAGACGAAGTCCAGAATATAACCGTGCCTGGGAGACTGGCGTCGGAAATGCAAGCCTTCCGACCGAAGCTCGCGAAGGTGAATCCAGAGCCGCGCCTCGGCTGGCGTCATCTTCTTTCGCAGAGCGCGAGCCTTGGCGATTATCGCCATATCGCCGAGCCCTCCCCACCCGGTCGCTACGCGACCACCCTCCCCCGGAGGGGGAGGGAGATTCCTATGGTTCCAATCTATAACCGGCCCCGCGCACCGTCTGCAGCATGGCGTGGTCGAAGCCCTTGTCGATCTTGGCGCGCAGGCGGCTGATGTGGACGTCGATGACGTTGGTCTGGGGGTCGAAATGATATTCCCAGACCTTCTCCAGCAGCATGGTGCGGGTCACCGACTGGCCGGCGTGGCGCATCAGGAACTCCAGCAGCTGGAACTCGCGCGGCTGCAGGTCGATCTCCTGGCCGGTGCGGTGGACGGTGCGGGCGATCAGGTTCATCTCGAGGTCGCCGACTTTGAGCATCGTCGCGACCGAACCGGTTTCGCGGCGGCGCGACAGGGCCTCGACCCGGGCGATCAGCTCGGAGAAGGCGTAGGGTTTGACCAGATAGTCGTCGGCCCCGGCCTTCAGCCCCGTGACCCGGTCCTCGACCTCGCCCAACGCGGACAGAAACAGCACCGGGGTCTGGTCGCCGTCCTTTCGCAGGGTCTCGACCATGCCGATGCCGTCCAGACGCGGCATCATGCGGTCGACGACATAGACGTCATAGCCGCCCTTCTGCGCCTCCAGCAGGCCGAAGGCGCCGTCGACGGCGTGGGTCGGCTCGTGCCCGGCCTCGGTCAGTCCCCGGACCATGGCGGTCGCGGCCTCGGCGTCGTCCTCGACCACCAGAATGCGCATGGAATCAGCCCCTCGAATGCAAATCGCCGCCGATGTTAGCGCATCGGCGGCGATGGGGGCAGTTAAGGGTTAGTCAGGTTTGGGGAGCGTTATTCCGGCTCGAACCGCAGAACGAGGGTGCCCCGTTGCTCGGCCAGCGTGACGAACAGCAGGATGCTCGGACGTCCCGCGGCTTTGACTTCCTGAATGGCGGTCGCCAGTTCCGCCGCGCTGGTGATGGGCCGGCTTCCGGCGCGGATGATGACAACCCCGGCCTGGAGACCGGCTTCCGCTGCGGGCGTTCCGCGCTCCACGGCGGTGACGACGACGCCGCTCACGTTCTCGGGTACACCGTAACGCGAGCGCAATGCGGCGGTAAGCGGGGTCATCGTCGCGCCTTCAACGGCTTGACCCTGTGGTGCGGTTGGCGCGCTCCGGGGGCCTTCGCCACCGCCCTGATCCTGACCGGCGAGAAGCTCGGTTTCCGACGGACGGACACCCGACCGGACGTTGATCGTGCGCCGACGGCCATCCCTGATGACCTCGAGACGGATCGTCTCTCCCGGTCGGGCCGAGCCGACCGCCCGGGTCGCTTCGGTGCCGTTCGCGACCGGCCGACCGTTCACGCCGACAAGGATGTCGCCTTCCTCAACGCCCGCCCGTTCAGCGGGTCCATCCGGCGATACAGTCTCGACATAAGCCCCTTTGAAATCGCGCGATTGGCCAAGCGCCTCCCATCGATCCGCATTGAAGGTTCTGAGACCCAAGCCAACATAACCTCGCTGGACCGTCCCGCCGCGCATGAGCTGGTCGGTGATCGGCTTGGCGACCGAGGCGGGAATGGCGAAGCCGATCCCGACCGATCCGCCGGTCGGCGAATAGATGGCGGAGTTAACGCCGATCACGCGGCCATAGATGTCGAACGTCGGCCCGCCGGAGTTGCCCCGGTTGATGGCCGCGTCGATCTGCAGGAAGTCCACGAAGCTGGACGTCGGATCGTCGAGATTCTGGCGGCTCTGGGCTGAGACGATGCCCGCTGTCGCGGTTCCGCCGAGCCCAAACGGATTGCCCACCGCGATGACCCAGTCCCCCACGCGCGGCTGAGCGGTTTCCTCGAAGGTCACGAAGGGGAAGTCGGTCCCTTCGACCTTGATCACGGCCAGGTCGGTCGCCTCGTCACGTCCAACCACGCGGGCTTCCAGTTCACGCCCGTCGGCCAGCTTGACCATGATCTCGGTCGCGTCGGCGATCACATGGTTGTTTGTGACGATGAAGCCGTCGGCGGAGATGAAAAAGCCCGAGCCCGCGCCGAGCGCGGTCGTACCCTCGCCGTCCGCACCCGCCTCGCCTTCTTCGCCGCCGTTTGGATTGGGGATTGCGAAGGGCAGACCGGGGACCTGGATCATGGCGGGCTGGCGGACCCGCGTCTTCACATCGATCTGAACCACCGCCGGCGCGACCTGTTCGAAGATGTCGGCGAAACTCAGCGGCGCGCCCTGCGGCGGGGCGAAGGCGAGGCCGGCGCCGCCGTTGTCGGGCGACAGGCGACCCGTGAAGCCCGCCACCGGGCCGGCGTTGGCCGAGGGCCAGTCGATGACGCCTCCGGCGGTCGCCGCGGCGGCGAAGGTCAGGCCCGCGATGGCCCCCAGCATGAATTCCTTGCGCTTCATCATTGGCGTGTCTTGCGATCCTCTGGTCGGGCGCCGGACGCCCCTTCGGCCTTACACTACAGGGCGGCGGCCCGTTTCACCAACGCCCGCGCGTCGTGAAGGGTCCCGCCGCCTAGTGGTCAGACGGCTTTGCGTCAGGATCGGGGCGATGCGCCTGATCGGCGAGAAACCGGGCCAGATCGGCCTCTTCCACCGCCGACAGGGGCGCGGTTTCGGGGCGGCGTCGGCGCGAGACGAAGAACAGGCCGGCGCCCACGGTCAGAAGGGCGAACAGCGGCCCGAACCACAGCAGCCAGGTCCCGGCCCGGACCGGCGGCTTGAACAGGACGAAGTCGCCGTAGCGGCTGACCAGCCCGTCGCGGACCTGTTCGTCCGTGCGGCCCGCGGCGATCTCCTCGCGCACCAGTTGGCGCATGTCGGCGGCGATGCCCGCCGGGCTGTCGGCGATGGCCTCGTGCTGACAGACCACGCAGCGGATGTCGTCGAACAGCGCCTGGGCCCGGGCTTCCCGCGCCGCGTCGGCCAGGGGCCGGTCGGGCGCGGGCGGGGGTTCCTGGGCGGTGGTGGGGGCCACGATCAGGCCCAGAGCGGCCAAAGCGATCAGCAGGGCGCGTCTCATCCCGTCCCCCTCCGCCTGCCGACGCCCAGCCGCAGCCGCCGGTCCAGCAGCGACAGCAGTCCCCCCAGGGCCATGACGGCGGGGCCGAGGAAGATCAGCCGCGCCCACGGGTTCCACCACACCCGCACGCTCCAGGCCGGTGCGCCCGCTTCGGTCCGACCGCGCTCGCCCAGCACCACATAGACGTCGTCCAGCCCGCGAAAATCGAGCCCGACCTCGGTGGTGGTCTGGCCGCCCGCCGGGAAGAAGCGGCGCTCGGCCGTGACGGCGCGCGGCGCGGCGCCGTTGCGCAAGGTCACGGTCAGCCGGCCCTGTTCGGCCAGATAGTTGGGACCCTCGACGATACGGACGTCGTCCAGCCGCACGGCCCATTTGCCCGCCTCGATGGTCTGGCCGACGGCCAGCGGACGGGCCGCCTCGACGCGATAGCCGGTCTCGACCACCGCCCCGAGCACGAAGAGGCCGAGACCCGCATGGGCCAGGGTCGTGCCCCAGGCGCCCAGCGGCAGGCCCCGCGCGCGGCGCAGGCTCTCAACCACGGGCGCCCGGAACAGGCGGATGCGTTCCGCGACCTCGGCCAAGGTCCCCAAAATCAGCCAGGCCCCCAGTCCGATCCCGGCGGCGGACAGGGCCTTTTTCGGCTCGAACGCCATCCAGCCCAGCAATGCGATCAGAAGCGTCAGCCCCACGGCGACGCTCAGCCGTTGCGCCACGCCCCGGGCGTCGCCGCGCTTCCAGGCCAGCAACGGCCCGGCGGGCAGGATCACAAGGGCGGCGGCCATCAGCGGAACGAACGTCAGGGCGAAAAAGGGCGGACCGACGGAGATGTTCGCGCCGTTCACGGCCTCGAGGATCAGTGGATAGAGGGTGCCGAGCAGCACGGTGGCGCAGGCCGTGGTCAGGAACAGGTTGTTGAGCACCAGCGCCCCTTCGCGGCTGACCGGGGCGAACATTCCGCCGCCCTTCAGTTGCGGCGCGCGCCAGGCGAACAGGGCGAAGGCCAGGCCGGAGGCGACGCCGAGAATGGCCAGCAGCATCAGGCCGCGCTCGGGGTCGACGGCGAAGGCGTGCACGGAGGTCAGCACGCCCGAGCGGACGAGGAAGGCCCCCAGCATGGAGAAGGTGAAGGCCAGCAAGGCGAGGAAGGTCGTCCATCCCGCCAGCGCGCCGCGCCGCTCGGTGACGACGGCCGAATGCAGCAGGGCCGCCCCGGCCAGCCACGGCATGAAGCTGGCGTTCTCGACCGGATCCCAGAACCACCAGCCGCCCCAGCCCAGCTCATAATAGGCCCAGAAGGCGCCCAGGGTGATGCCGACGGTCAGGAAGGCCCAGCTGGCCAGGGCCCACGGCCGCACCCAGCGGCCCCAGGCGGGCCAGAAGCTGGAGTGGGCCCGGCCCTCGATCAGGGCGGCGACCGCCAGCGAGAAACAGACCGAAAACCCGACATAGCCGAGGTAGAGCAGCGGCGGATGGAAGGCCAGCGCCGGGTCCTGCAGCAGCGGGTTCAGAGAGCCGCCCTGGAAGGGGGCCGGGTCGATCCGCTCGAACGGGTTGGAGGTGAAGACGGCGAAGGCCAGGAACAGTACGCCGAGCAGCCCCTGTGTCGCCACAGCCGAGGCCTTGAGCCCGAACGGCAGGCCCCGCGCCCGCGACAGGACGGCGCCGAAGCCGGTCAGGACCAGGCACCACAGCAGCAGCGAGCCTTCGTGGCTGCCCCAGGCGGCGGCCACCTTGTAGAGCGTCGGCTTGTCGGTGTGGCTGTTGGCCGCGACATTGGCGACCGAGAAGTCCGAGACCGTGAAGGCCCATATCAGGGCGGCGAACGCCAGGGCCGTGGCGGCGGCGGACGCGAGGCTGGCGCCCTCGGCGGCCCCGGCCAGCACCGGGCTGCGGCGCAGGCGCCCGGCCACGGCCATGCCGGTCTGCAGCGCCGCCAGCGCCAAGGCCAGGATCAGGGCGAAAGCGCCCAGTTCAACGATCACGTCGACGGCGCTCCGCCCTGGGGCCGCCACTCGCCCTCGGCCTTGAGCCGGTCGGCGACCTCGCGCGGCATATAGTTCTCGTCGTGTTTGGCCAGCACCTGGGTGGCGCGGAAGCTGCGGTCGGGCAGGAAGGCCCCTTGCGTCACTACCCCCTGCCCCTCGCGGAACAGATCGGGCAGGTCGCCCTGATAGACCACGCGGGTGGTCGCCGCATTGTCGGTGATGGCGAAGGCGACTTCGCCGTTCGGGCTTCGCACCACGCTGCCGTCAACGACCAGACCGCCCAGGCGCACGACCCGGCCCACGGGCGCGGCCTGGGCCGTCGCCTCGGACGGCGAGAAGAAGAAGGTGACATTGTCGCGCATGGCGTAGAGCGACAGGCCGACCGCCAGCGCCAGCACCGGCGCCACGGCGGCGACGACCCACAGGCGGCGGCGCGCCTTGGGCGATCTGGGCAGCCAGTTCATTCCGTTCCCCCCGGCATTCGCCGCTCAAGATCCGCCCGGCGCGGATCGGCCGGGTCGAGGGCGGCGATCAGCGGCGCCCACAGGACGCGCACCAACGCCGTCTCGCCGCGCGCCAGAGCCGCCTCGCCGAGGAAATAGCGCGCGCCCAGCTGACCGGGATCGCGGCGCAGGGACTGGGCGAAGGCCGCCTCGGCGTCGCCGCCGACCACGCCGCCGTTGGCCCGGGTCAGGCTTTCGCCCAGCCGCGACCAGCTTTGGGCGTCGTCGGGCCGCAAGGCCACGGCGCGGCGGAAGGCCGAGGCGGCGCCCAGCGGATCGCCCGCCTCGAACCGGGCCGCGCCCAGCATGGTCAGGGCCTGATGATCCTCGGGCCGTTCCTCGACCACCCGCGCCGTCACGGCCGCCAGTTGGGGCGCTTCCAGTGCGTCCAGTTCGGTCGCCCACTGGTCCACGCGCCGCTCGTAAGGCTGATCAGGCGCGCCGGGCGCGGCGACGAAGGCGTAGAGGCCCAGGGCGAGCGCGGCCGTCGCCGCCAGCCCGCCCAGCACCCAGAACCGGTCCTTCGCTCCGGCCCGGACGGGGGCGGTCTCGCGGTCGGAGACCAGGATGCGGCGACCGGCCTCGGCGCGGGCGGCGGTCCAGCCCGCCTCGTCGAGCAGGCCGCGCTCTTTCAACCGGTCCAGTTCGGCCAGTTCAGCGGCGGCGGATACGGCTTCATCGGCGTCGGCCCCGCGGCGCGCCCCGGCCAGCGCCGAAAGGCCCGCCAGGGCCGTCATCAGGGCCGTCATGATCCAGAAAGCCGTCATCCCCCGGCGATGTAGCCGATCAGGCGGCCTCCGACGAGGCCTCGTCCGCCTTGGAAGGGGCTCCGGCCACCGCGGCCCGACGCCGCACCGTTCGGGCGGCCTCGACCGCGTCGATGTGATCGAGAGCCAGCGCGGCCAGTTCGACCAGGGCCAGCGCATGACCCTCATCCTCCGCCTCGCCGTCATTGATCAGACGCAGGGTCTGGTCGGCGTGGTCCGACAGCCGGTCGGTCAGGGCGTCGACCAGGGCCTTGCGGTCGGCCTCGCAGCCGAAGGTCGAGGCCGGACCCCGCGCCGATCCGACCAGTTTGAGCAGGCTGATCGCCGCCTCGACCGTCGGGCCTTCCACGGGCGCGGACAGTTTGGGCGCCTTGCGGGTCATACGGCCGGCGAGCTGCACCCGCTCCAGCGGCAGGGCTTCGTCCACCGCCTTGTCCGCCGCCCGCAGCAGGCCGGACAGCCGTTTGGCGATGGTCACCCGCGCGTCGCGCACCGACTTGCCCCAGACGCTTTGCGGATTGAGGGTCAGGGTGACGTCCAGTTCCCCGAGCACGCCGGCGCACCAGTTCAGGTCGGCGATTACGACATCGACCCGGTCCAGATCGGCGCCCGGTTTGAAGGCCTCGATCTTGCGGGCGCGCGCGTCGACGCCGGCGATCAGGCGATCCACGAAGCCCGCCAGTTCCGATTCGCTGAGGAAGCCTTCGCGTCCGGCCGCCAGCGAGGTCTGGGTGACGATGCGCAGGATCAGGACGGCGTCGTCCAGATGGGCGAACAGCATCTCGAGCACCCGCTGGGCGCCGTCCTGATGAACGCCGGCGCAGTCCTTGAGCAGCAGCCGCAGTTCGGCGACCTGATCCCCGTCGGGGCGTTTGAGCCAGATTTCCAGCGACGGCAGGCCGCGCCGCGCCAGATGGGCCAGATCCAGGCAGGCGGCGAGATCGGCCAGGCCCTGCTGGCGGGCGGCCGCGTCGCCACCCGGCGGCCAGACCAGATCGGGCTCGTCGCGCACCACCGAGGCGGCCGACAGGCAGATCCGGTCGGCCACCGCGACGGCGGACGGATCGTCCTGGTCCAGTTGCGGCAGAAGGTCCGGCTCGCGCAGGCTGGCGGCCTTCCACAGGCGCGGCAGGACGAAGGACGGAAAGGTCATGGCGGCCACGCCGTCGGTGCGGGCGCGGAACATGGGCGCGACCGGCGCCATCACCTCGTCGCGGCGTCTTCGGTCCCGGGTCTCGTCCGCCAGCATGATGCGCAGTTCGGCCGCCCGGCCGCCCGCCATCGGCGCGACGGCGGCCGACACGGCCCGCAGCGCGGTGTCCGGGCACCGCTCCAGAAGGGCGGCGAGCGCGACGCGATGGGCGACGGAAAGCCCGGCCATGCGAAAATCCCCGACCGACGACATACGATCTACCCGACTATGGGTAGGCAGGGTTAACAACCGCTATCCAGCACAGGGCGCTCAGGCCTCCGCGGCCGGCAGTTCCAGCAGCACCTTCAGACCGCCCATGTCGCTGTCGGCCAGGGTGATGCGGCCGCCGTAGGCGCGGGTCAGCTCGACCACGATCGACAGGCCCAGACCGGAACCCGGCGTCGTCTCGTCCATGCGGGCGCCGCGCTCCAGGGCCGCCTCGCGCTGATCCTCCGGCAGGCCGGGGCCGTCGTCCTCGACCACCACCACCATCTGCCCCAGCCCGGTCGGACCGGCCGAGACGCGCACGCGGCGCCGGGACCATTTGCAGGCGTTCTCCATCAGGTTGCCGAGGATTTCCTGCAGATCCTGGCGTTCGCCGCGGAACCCGAGTTCGTCGGGCGCGCGCCAGTCGATCTCGACGCCCTTCTCCTCGAACACCCGCTCCAGCATGACCGCCATCTCGTCCAGCACTTCGGCGATGGGCGTGCGTTCCCCCAGCATCTGGGCGCGGGCGGCGGCGCGGGCGCGGCGCAGGTGATGATCGACCTGGGCCTTCATCACCTCGGTCTGTTTGCGGACCATGTCGGGCAGGGCGCCCTTTTGGGAACCGGCTTCGGCCAGAATGACCGACAGCGGCGTCTTCAGGGCATGCGCCAGGTTGCCGACGTGGGTGCGCTGGCGTTCGACCGTCTCCTGATTGTGGTCCAGCAGCCGGTTGACCTGTTCGGCCAGCGGCTGGATTTCCGTCGGATAGCTGCGGGCGATGCGGGCGGCCCGGCCCTTTCGGACATCGGCGATCTCGTTGCGCAGACTGAACAGCGGACGCAGGCCGATCTGCACCTGCAGGAAGACCGCGACGACCAGGCCCAGGCCGAGGATCAGCAGGGAGGTCCAGGTAAAGGTCGCGAACTGGCGGGTGTCGGCGTCGAAGGTCGAGCGGTCGATGCCGGCCATGAAGACAACCGGCGCATCCCGGCCGGGCATCCGCTTCATGGTCGCGGCGATCCGGAGCGGCCGGCCGATCGGATCGTCGGCGTTGTAGGTGATCATCTCGCCGAAGGCGGCCGGCAGCCGTCCGGGCAGTTCCTCCGGCACCGTCAGCGATTCTCCGGCAAGGGACGGCGAGCGCGCCAGTACCCTGAGACCATCGCGGCCATCCGACTCGGCGACCGCCCAGTATTTTCCGGACAGGGGCCGCAGGGTCTGGGCGTCCTTGATCTCGGCGACCTCGACGCCGGCAGGCGTCGCATTGGACGCCAGAACGACCTCATCAATGGTCTCGTGGAGCATGTCGCCCAGGCGTCTGAGCGCACTTTCCTGGTACTGACTGGTCAAGGTCCAGCCGGTCGCGATGAGAGCCAGAACGTTCCAGAGCGCGGCCAGCCAGATGAGGCGCCGGGTCAGGCTTCGGCCCGGGCGCCCGAACCAGCGGCCCCAGGACCTGTCGTCGGCCGGAGCCGGTTCGTCCCCCGCCCCTTCGGTCACGCCCCCCCGGACTCCCCGGCCAGCGGCGTCAGGCGGTAGCCGAGGCCGCGCACGGTCTCGATCCGGTCAGAGCCGATCTTCTTGCGCAAACGGCCGACGAACACCTCTATGGTGTTGGAATCGCGATCGAAGTCCTGATCGTAGAGATGTTCCACCAGTTCGGTCCGGCTGATCACCCGGCCCTGATGCATCATCAGATAGTGCAGCAGCCGGTATTCCAGCGAGGTCAGCCGCAGGGGCTCGCCATTGACCGTCGCGCGGGCGGCGCGAGGGTCCAGGCGCAGGCCGCCGCACGACAGGGTCGCCGAGGCGATGCCGGCGGAACGGCGCAGCAGGGCGCGCAGGCGGGCCAGCAGTTCCTCGGTGTGGAAGGGCTTGGTCAGATAGTCGTCGGCCCCGGCGTCGAAGCCCGACACCTTGTCGGACCAGGCGCCGCGCGCGGTCAGGATCAGCACCGGCGTGGCCTTGCCGTCGCGGCGCCAGCGCTCCAGCACCGAGACGCCGTCGATCTTGGGCAGGCCGAGGTCCAGCACCACCACGTCATAGGGTTCGGTGTCGCCGAGGAAATGCGCCTCCTCGCCGTCCGCCGCGTGATCGACGGCATAGCCGGCGTCGCCCAGGGCCAGTTTCAGCTGGCGCGACAGGTCGGCGTCGTCCTCAACGAGCAGAACACGCATTTCGGCTTTCCTATCGGCCAGTCATCGAAACGGCCACATCGAATATCTGCCCGCCGCGGTCGAAGCGGAAGACATACTGACCGCCGCGGATTCCGATATAGCCGACGAAGGTGGCGCCGCGCGCCCGGGACTCGGCGATGGCCTGGGCCTCGGACACGCTGATCCGCCGCGGCTCCTGGCGGGGCCGTTCCCGACCGTCGCGATCGCCACGGTCCTGCGCCGCCGCCGACAGGGGGGCGGCGGAGATCAGGGCGGCCAGCAGGAGGATGCAAATCCGTTTCATGGACGATGATCTAGGCCCCGGGCTCTGAACGACGGCTGAACGGCGAGTGTAGACATGTTTCACCTTTCGCGCCGCCCCCCTCGCGCGCGCGGCGAGGATACGGCGCTTTCGGCCCTGTCCGCGAATTCACCCAGATGAACGAAAGCTGACACCGCCCGTTCAGTTAACGCTCAGCCGCCGGGTGGTCTTGTGCCCTCAACGCCGGCCACCCCGGTCCGCGTGGAACGCTCAAGGAGAAGTCCGATGATGAAGAAGCTTTTCATCCCCGCCCTCGCCCTGGCCGCGGCTTCCGTCGCGGTCCCCGCCATGGCCCAGTCGTATGGACCGCAGCAGTACGACGACCGCGGCCGCTATGAACAGGACCGGGGCGGTCGTTATGACAATGATCGCGGTCGATACGACGATCGCGGCGGGCGATACGACAACGATCGCGGCCGCAACTGGCAGAACATCAGCCAGCGCAAATACCAGCTTGATCGCCGCATCGACCAAGGCGAACGCAACCGGATGCTCAGCCGCCGCGAAGCCACCCGGCTGCGCTTCGAACTGAACGCCCTGGTGCGTCTGGAGCGCAGCTACATGCGCGGCGGCCTGTCCTATCGCGAACGGGCCGAGCTGGACCGCCGCTATGACCGCCTGTCGATGCAGGTCCGCGCCGAACGTCGTGACTACGACAGCCGCCCCTACTAGGGCCTGACCTTCCTCCCCGAAGGTGCGAGGGGCGCGATCCGCAAGGGTCGCGCCCCTTTCTCTTGCCTCAGACCCGAAGCCGGCTCTCGATCACGGTGACGGCCTGTCCGCGCAGCAGGACGCGGTCGCCGCGCGTTTCGGTCTCGATGTCGCCGCCCCGGCCGGGGAAGACCTGCCGGAACCGCACCGTCGCCCGGCCCAGCTTGTCGGCGTACAGCGGGCCGAGGATGCAGTGGGCGGATCCGGTCGCCGGGTCCTCGTCCACGCCGCAGCCGGGTCCGAAGAAGCGGTCGACCACATCGACGTCGTCCGACGCGTCGGCCGGGGCGCAGACGATCACCTGACCGACCTCGCCCGCCTCGCCCTGGATCGACGTCAGGGCGCGGATGTCGGGCGCCACCGCACGCACCGCCGCCGCATCGGCCAGCACCGCGACCAGATAACGCCCGGCCCAGACCTCGACCGGCCGGGCGCCCAGCGCCTCGGCCAGACCGTCCGGCGTCGCGGTCCGGCGCGGCGGATCGGCGGGGAAGTCCATCTCATAGCCCCCGGCCGTGCGGCTCACGATCAGCGCGCCGGAGCGGGTGTCGAAGGTCAGGGACGCCGCCCCCAGCCCCAGCTCGGCCAGCAGCACATGGGCCGAGCCCAAGGTGGCGTGGCCGCACAGATCGACCTCCATCCCCGGCGTGAACCAGCGCAGGCCGAATCGCGCCGGATCGCCCGTGCGCAGCAGGAAGGCCGTCTCCGCCTGATTGTTCTCCTTCGCCAGCGCCTGCATCCAGTCGTCGGACGGCCACTGCTCAAAGGGCTCGACCACACAGGCGGGATTGCCCCGGAACGGGGCGGCGGCGAAGGCGTCGACGGTCCACTGGCGCATCAGCCGCCGGTCCCTTCAGACGCCGCCTCGCAGGCGTAGGCTTCGCGGTAGGGCCGATCAAAGCAGGCGATCAGCCCGTCCACGATGTTCAGGTTCAGCGGCCATCTCGGGGGCGGAAGGTCGGGATAGCTGGCCGCATATCTGGCCGACGCCCGCGCGAACGCCTCGGGGACGGGAAGGGCGACCAGACGCGCGCGCGCGGCCATGAGGGCCGCGCGGTCCCGCCGCAGGAAGGCTATCGTTGCGTCGGTGTAGGGCTGGGTGGCATCGGATTCCTGTTCCCGCCCGATCAGCATCAGCCGGATCGCCTCCTCGGTCTCACCGGTTGAGGCGCGGAGCTGGCCCTCGTGCCAGACCAAGGTGCTCGTTTCTTCGCCCAGCGGCTCAGCGTGAATTGTTCGGTACTGGCGGATCGCATCTGCCGCCTTTTGCTCGCATCCCTCAGCGTCCAGTGACCGCCAACCGGCCTCGGTCTGGTCGAAGTCGTGCAGGGACATCGCCAGCATGGCGGCGTCGGCCTCGCGGCACTGGGCGGCGGCGGCCGAGGCGAACAGGCTCGTCGCCAGCAGGCCGGCGGTCGCCAGAAATCGTCTCATGTCCGAACCCTCAGTTCGGGCCAGCGCGCCGTCGCGCTCTCGACCGCCTTGTCCCAGCCCCTGGCCAGCGGCCGGTCCGGATTGGGCCGCAGCACCATGCCGAACACATCCTCCAGCCCGAACGGGGCGGCGATGCTGATCGTATCGTCGGCCTCCAGCCGCACCCCGACCGCAAAGGCCGGGGCGAGGAACCGGGCCACGGCCTCGTCCGTCCCGGTCAGGGCGTCATAGGGTTCGCCGAACCGGTCCATGAACCACAGATGCACCCGCGCCTGGTTGCGCACCTCGACCTCGGACCGGAAGGGCTCGTCGAAGGCGGCGGCGACGCGTTTGATGACGACGTCCTCGACGTCCCAGCTGGTGTCCGGGTCGAAATAGCCGAGATCATAGTCCTTGCGGCCATAGCCGACCGGGCGGCCGGTCACGGCGTTCCAGACGCTCTGATAGACGGCGCCGGAGAAGACCCGCCAATCGTTCAGGCCGAGGCCACGCACCGTGGTCAGGACGTGCATCAGGCCGGGATCGGCGCGGACGATGTCGGCCAGCCGGGCGTTGAGATCGGTCATGACTTACGGTCCTTCTCCCGCGAAGCGGGGAAAGTGTCACGGCGATCGCGAAGCGATCCAGTGACGATGGGGGTGGTGTCAGGCGAGGAAAGAACAATTCCCTCATCGTCCCTGCTCGGGCTGCGCCCGAGGACGGGACACTTCTCCCGCAAGCGGGAGAAGGCGAGGCCCCGAGCACTCATGTCCGGTCCCGGATCGGCCAGCCGTGATCCAGCGGCCCGTGCCCGCCGCCCAGTCCCGGAGCCCGGCGAATCGCCTCGGCGACATAGGCCCAGGCATTGGCGACGGCGACTTCCAGCGGCAGGCCCAGCGCGATCCCCGCCGCGCAGGCGCTGGCCAGGGTGCAGCCGGTGCCGTGGGTGTTGCGGCTGTCGACCCGCTCGCCCTCCAGCAGGGTCTCGCCGGTCGGGGTCAGCAGCAGGTCAATGACGGTCGCGCCCGGCACATGGCCGCCCTTCATCAACACCGCCCGCGCGCCCAGGGCCAGCAGGGCCTCGCCGGCGCGGCGCTGGCCGTCCAGATCGGCGACGGCGATCCCGGTCAGGGCCTCGGCCTCGGGCGCGTTGGGGGTCAGCAGGGCCGCGCGCGGGATCATCAGCGACCGCACGGCGGCGACCGCGTCCTCCGCCAGCAGGGCCGCGCCGCCCTTGGCGACCATGACCGGATCGATCACCGCCGGGGCGTCCGACGAATCGAGAAGGACCGCCACCCGCTCGACCACGGCGGTCGAGCCCAGCATACCGGTCTTGATCGCATCGGCGCCGATGTCGTCCAGCACCGCCCGCGCCTGGGCCTCGATCACGTCGAGCGGCAGGGGATGCACGCCGTGGACGCCGAGGGTGTTCTGCACCGTGACGGCGGTGATGGCGGTGGCCGCATAGCCGCCCAGCAGGGTCACGGCCTTGATGTCGGCCTGGATCCCGGCGCCGCCGCCGGAATCCGACCCGGCGATGATCAGGACCCGGCCGGCGGCTCCACGCCGTAGCCGTTCGGCCCGATCTTCGGATAGCCCAGCGCCGCCAGCCACGTCATGCCCGCCAGAAATCCCGCCACCAACAGCGGATCGCGGCCTTCATAGCGGTAATGGGCCACGGCGAAATAGGCGAAGGGCGCCAGAAACATCCCGACCTTCAGCCAGCGCATGTCCCACCGCTTGCGGAACCACCAGTCCATGAACTGAAAGGTGTGGTTGGCGCTGGGGAACGGCGTCAGGATCGCGCCGACGATGCCGTCGACCGCATTGATGTTCTGGCCCGTCAGCCAGGCCCGCCAGTCCGCGAAGGCCAGGGCCGGATCGCGCAGGCCCGAGCACAGCATGGCCAGCACCCACCACCCGCCGACCAGCAGGACGGCGAAACTGACCAGGCTGATCGGCCCGGCGATCGGCTCCAGCGGATTGTAGATTTCCCGCTCGCCGTCCGGCGCGGTCCAGTTGCGCATCGCGGCCCCCGTTTGCACACCAACGGTATCCGATCGGGGCTCGATCTCAAGCCCGGGCGACGGCCGCCAGAACCTTCAGCGCCTGCACCGTCTCGCGCACGTCGTGGACGCGTAGGATGGCGGCCCCGCGCCGCGCCGCCTCCAGCGCCAGGGCCAGCGACCCGCCCAGCCGGTCGCCGGGATCGGTCGCGGTCGGGTCGATCGCCTCGATGGTCTTCTTGCGGCTGGCCCCGTAGAGGATCGGAAAGCCGGTCTCGGCCAGCCGGTCCAGACGCGCGGTCAGGGCCAGATTGTGCGCCGCCGTCTTGCCGAAGCCGATGCCGGGATCCAGCCAGATCCGCCCGTGCGCCACCCCCGCCGCCATCGCCGCGGCGGCCCGCGCCGCCAGGCCGTCCCCGACCTCGGCGACCACGTCGTCGTAGCGCGGATCGGCCTGCATGGTACGCGGCTCTCCCCGCATGTGCATCAGCACCACGTCGCAGCCGAGCGCGGCGGCGGTGGCGAGACTGTCAGGCGCGAAGCCGAGGGCCGTCACATCGTTCCACATCGTCGCCCCGGCGGCGACGGCGGCGCGGGCGGCCGCGGGCTTCATCGTGTCGATGCTGATCGGTCCGTCCCAACGGGCGCGCAGCCCCTCGATGACAGGGACGACGCGGGCGATCTCGTCCACCTCGGGGACGGGCCCGGCGCCCGGCCGGGTGCTTTCGCCGCCGATGTCGAGGATGTCGGCGCCCTGTTCGACCAGCCGCAGGCCGTGCGCCACGGCCGCCTCGACCGAAGCCAGTTGCCCGCCGTCCGAGAAGCTGTCGGGCGTGAGGTTGACGATGCCCATGACGCGGGGCCGCCGCATCAGTCCTTGCCCCCGATCAGACTGCCGATGGCGTCCAGATAGGCGCCGAAGGCCTTGCGGCCCGTGGGGGTGATGGACACCCGGGTCAGGGGCTTGTTGTCCTTGAAGCTCTTGTCGATGGCGACGAAGCCCGCCTCCTCCAGCTTTTTGAGGTGGACCGACAGATTGCCCTGGGTGGCCTCCAGCACGGTCTTCAGCTCGGTGAAGTCGGCGGCGTCCGCATCGGCCAGATAGACCATGATCCCCAGCCGCATGCGGCCGTGGATGACCTCGTCGATGCGTCCGAGATCGGCCAGGCCCATGGGTCAGGCCGCCTTCGATCCGGCGGCTTGTTTAGGCGTTCGGGCGTCGCGGAACATGACCCAGCCCGGCAGGGCGAACAGGGCGAACAGGGCGACGGTGCAGACGCCGAGATACCACAAAGGCTCGCGCACCAGCACGCCCAGCGCCACCGCCGTGACCCAGCCGCCGAGGGCGGTGGCCAGCATCCAGCCCTTCCTCTTCAGGGTCCAGGCCATGTACCAGGCGGCGGCCTGCAGGGCGAAGACGATGGCCGCGTAATAGAGCCAGATGGCGAAATCGTTGTCCCGCATCGCGCCGACGCCGAAGACGATGATCACCGCCGCATTGGCCATGCCGGTCGCGCTGAAGGCGGCGTTCATGGTGCGGGTGGCCACCGGTCCGCGATTGGACAGGCCCTCCTTGCGGTCCTTCAGGATCGCCCAGGTCAGGATCGACAGGAAGACGCCGCTGATCCCCACGACGAAGACCAGATTGGCCAGGTCGGGCCAGCGGATCAGGCCGAAGGCCTGGCCGACATGGAACAGGCACTGCAGGCCGTACAGCAGCCCGCCCGCCAGATAGCAGACCGCCAGCGTCATCGGCGGGCGTCCGCCGCCCTCGACGATCGCCCGCATGAAGGCGAGGTCGTCCTCGGGTGAATGCAGGCGGGGCTTGGCGGACTTGGCGGGCATGTCGATTCTCCGGAGCCGGCTCGTCCCGATTGGGTGGACGAGCCGGTCAGGCTTGGCAAGCTATTCGGCGGCCGCGTACTCGGCCTCCTCGCGGCGCCGCCAGGGTGTGCGGCGGCCGTTGAGCCAGCGGCCGACGAAGCTGTGGCGGACCAGCAGTTCATAGCTGATCAGGCTGATCGCCATCGTCCCGCCCATGACCGCGCCGAACTTGACGAACCAGGGCCAGGTTTCGTTCACCACCAGGATCTGGCCGACCATGACCAGCGGCAGGTGGACGATATAGACCCAGTAGGAGGCGTCGGCGAGGTAGCGGCGCACGGCGCTGTAGCCGGAGGCGAAGCGCAGGGCCAGCGACAGGACGGCGAAGGTCGAGGCGTAGACGGCCAGGGCCATGATCGCCGCCAGCGGGGCCTTGATCTCCGGATCGGTGACGGGGGCCAGATCGGGAACCGGGCCGCCGACCATGACCATGGCCGCCGCGCCGACGCCCAGGGCGACCACGGTGAACACCGGCCACAGCCGCTCGATCCGGCCCAGCAGGTCGCGGCGACGGTCCAGCAGGAAGCCGAGGCCGAAGGCGGTTCCGAAGGCCGTCAGGGCCGTCGCGTTCGGAACCAGCCCCGTATCCGGGGTCGGAATGCCGAAGAAAGGCAGCCAGTTCGGCTCCAGCCAGAAGCCGATCGCCAGAGGCGCCGCCATCAGCACCGGGGTCCAGGGTCCGATCAGGGCGCCGGTGATCCGGTCGACGAACCGGCCCCATCCGCCACCGCTGTCCATCAGGGCGAAGGGCGCGCGCAGGGCCAGCATGCCGACATAGAGGATCAGCAGCACATAGAGGAACCACAGATGGGTCAGGGGGAAGGTCTCGAGCGTCAGCGGCGGCGGGGGCGGTCCGTCGGTCGGAATCGACCCGCCGTTGCGGATGGCGGCCATCCAGACCAGCCCCGCGATGAGGGCGGCCAGGACCGGGGTCCAGAAGACCGCCAGCGGGCCGGCGATGCGGATCACGCGATCCTTGATGAAGCCGAAGGCGCCGCGCCGGTCCAGCATCATATGGGCGAACAAACCGGCGATCAGAAAGAAGGCGGTCATCCGGAACAGGTGGATGGCGAAGAAGATCGCGCTGGCGACCGGCGAGTTGTCGGTGTCCGACACGATCCAGATCGGGACCGGAAAGTAGGTCATGGAGGCGTGCAGAACGACGCCCAGCAGCAGGGCGATCCCGCGCAGGGCGTCGAGGCCGTGCAGCCGTTCGGACGGATGGGTTTCGGCATGCGAATGGGTCATAGGTCCGATCTCCTTCACAGGCGGGGATTGGGGGATTTCAGGGCGTCGAGAACGCGGCGGACGGCGTCCGCCACCACCTGCGGCTCATCCAGCGGAATCCCATGGCCGCTGTTCTCCGCGACGATCAGCACGCCGTTCGAGGAGAGAACCGCCAGAGCCTCCTGGTTCTGTCTATGGTTCAGGTCCGCCTCGCTCGGCGGGGACATCGTCCGTCCCCGGCGGATGACGATCAGCGGCAGGTCGCCCAGCGCGCCCGGCGCGCCCGGCGGCAGCGTCGCGGCATCAAGCCGGGCCAAGGCCTCGAACTCCGCCTTCACCCCCCGCAGAACCTCCGGCGTGAACGCCATCTGCACCTCCGCGGATGTGCCCGCCGGCATGCCGATGATTGGAACACCCGGCCGCGAAGCGGCGAGCGCCGCGTCGATCTGCGAGACGGTCGGTCCTCGGGCGACCTCGAACTCGGGGAGATCCCGTTCCGAGGTGGCGTCCACCAGCACCAGACCCGCCACCTGCCCGGGCCAGGCGTGGGCGTAGGCGCGGATCAGAAGTCCGCCGATCGAATGGCCGACCAGCACATAGGGGCCGTCTATCCCCGCGGCCTGGAGCAGGGCGTGCAGATCCCGCGTTCTGTCCGGATAGGTCCAGCCTTCCGGGGCCGGGTCGCTCCAGCCCATCCCCGCGCGGTCATAGGTGCAGACCCGCGCGAAGCCGGCGATCGCGTCCTGCGCGGCGGCCATTGTCGTGTTGGCGGTGTACTGGGACAGGCCGGCCTCGAAGATCACGGTCGGACCCGCGCCCTCGCCCTCGCAGAGGATGTGAAGCCGCCGCCCCTCGGCGACGGTGACCATCCGGCCCGGAGCCGCGGGCCGGACATAGCCGGCCGGCCCGGCGAGGCTTTGGGCCGTCGCCGGCGCGGCGGTGAGAACGGCCAGCAGGCCCGCCGCCAGGACACCGGCTTTCAGTGCGCCGCGGCGCAGGCGTTCGGGCGATCGGGTTTCGAATGACGACATGACTGGGACTCCCCTCTTGATTGGAAGTCATATTGCATAGACTAGTTTATAATGCAAACAAGTTCGTCAGAAGGAACCCGCCGCGAGCGTCGCCCACGGCGGGTCCGGTGTTTCAGCCGCTCAGTGGACCGTCGGCGCCTCGACTGTCGTTCCGTCCGACACCGGCGTGATCGGCACGGAGACCGACGGGCCGGCGTTGGGGAAATTGCTCTCGTCGCGGTTCGGGGCGAGACCCTTTTCCAGCAGGTCCTTGATCTCCTGACCCGACAGGGTCTCGTACTCCAGCAGGGCCTGGGCCAGGGTCTCCAGATCGGCGGCCTTGTCGGTCAGGATCTGGCGGGCCTCGTCCCAGCCGGCGCCGACGATGCGCTTGACCTCGGAATCGATGATCCGGGCCGTCTCTTCCGAGACGTTCTGGCTGCGCGCGACCGAGTGGCCGAGGAACACCTCCTGCTCGTTCTCGCCATAGGCGACGGTGCCGAGGATGTCGGAAAAGCCCCACTGGGTGACCATGCGGCGCGCCAGTTTCGAGGCCTGCTGGATGTCCGACGACGCGCCCGAAGTGATGTTCTCCTTGCCGAAGATCAGCTCCTCGGCCACGCGGCCGCCGGCCATGATGGCGATGCGGTCGACCATCTGCTGGTACTTCAAGGAATAGCGGTCGCCTTCCGGCAGCTGCATCACCATGCCCAGGGCCTGACCGCGCGGGACGATGGTCGCCTTGTGCACGGGGTCGGCCATCTTGACGTTCATGGCGACGATGGCGTGGCCGCCTTCGTGATAGGCGGTCAGGCGGCGCTCTTCCTCGTTCATGGCCATGGATTTGCGCTCGGCGCCCATCATGACCTTGTCCTTGGCGTCCTCGAAGTCGCGATGGGTGACCATGCGGCGGTCCTTGCGGGCCGCCATCAGGGCCGCCTCATTGACCAGATTGGCCAGGTCGGCGCCCGAGAAGCCGGGGGTGCCGCGGGCAATGGTCTTGACGTTGACGTCGGCGGCCAGGGGCACGTCCTTCATGTGGACGCGCAGGATCTTCTCGCGCCCGCCCACATCGGGATTGGGCACCACGACCTGACGGTCGAAACGGCCGGGCCGCAGCAGGGCCGGGTCCAGAACGTCGGGCCGGTTGGTGGCGGCGATCAGGATGATGCCCTCATTGGCCTCGAACCCGTCCATCTCGACCAGCAGCTGGTTGAGGGTCTGTTCGCGCTCGTCATTGCCGCCGCCCAGTCCGGCGCCGCGATGACGGCCCACGGCGTCGATCTCGTCGATGAAGATGATGCAGGGGGCGTTCTTCTTGGCCTGTTCGAACATGTCGCGCACGCGGCTGGCGCCGACGCCGACGAACATCTCGACGAAGTCGGAGCCCGAGATGGAGAAGAAGGGCACGCCCGCCTCGCCCGCGACGGCGCGGGCCAGCAGGGTCTTGCCGGTGCCGGGAGGGCCGACCAGCAAAGCCCCCTTCGGAATCTTGCCGCCCAGACGCTGGAATTTGGCCGGGTCCTTGAGGAAGTCGACGACCTCCTGAAGCTCCTCCTTGGCCTCGTCCACGCCGGCGACGTCGTCGAAGGTCTTGCGGCCCTTGTGCTCGGTCAGCAGCTTGGCCTTGGACTTGCCGAAGCCCATGGCCCCGCGCGCGCCGCCCTGCATCTGGCGCATGATCAGGATCCACAGGCCGATGATCAGCACGAAGGGCAAAAGGCCGATCAGGGCGCTGACCCACAGCGACTGGCGCGTGGTCTTGACGTCGACCGAGGCGCCCGTGGCCTGGATGCTGTTGACCAGATCGCCGTTGGGCACCGGTGTGATGACATTGACCACCTTGCCGTCGCGCAGGGTCGCTTTCAGCTGCTCGCCCCGCACCTCGACCTTGGCGATGGCGCGGTCGTCGCGGGCCTTCAGCAGGTCCGAATAGCTCATCGCCACGGGGCGGACGGCGGCCTCCTTGGCCCCGCCCGGAGCGGCCAGCCCGCCGGGGCGGCTGACAGCGGCGTAGAAGGCCAACGCCCCCAGGATGATGACGCCCCAGATGGCCAGATTGCGCAGATTCATTCTCGTCTCGGTCCCCGGGTGCGCCGGGGCGCCCCGTCGTCAGTGATGTCAGCGCCCGAAAATAGGGAGTTCCGCGGCGATGCGCCATGGAGGACGTCGCCCGTATCCCGTTCGTGCGTCATTCGGTCCAGCGCCAGCGCCAGTCGTTGCTCGACCAGCGACGCCGCCTTGCCCGCGGCCCCTGCAAGAACCGGCGCAGTCGCATCGTTCCGGAACAGCACAGGCACGGCCCCGCGCGCGGCGGGCGGCAGGGCTTTCAGCGCGGCGCGGTCGGCATCGGAGAGCGCCGCCATCCGTCCCGCGGCGGGAACGACGGCCCAGCCCGGCGAATCGACCGTGAGAACCCAACGGCCGTCCCAGACGGTTTCGACGCCGGGCGTGAGCGATAACGGCGGCGCCCGACGGCGGGCGAACTCCCCGGTCTCGCGGGTGAGAAGGACGTGATCGCCGGAGGCGGCGATACGGGCGCCGCACAGGGTGGCCGTGAAGTCTCCGGCTGCGGCGAGCCGCGCGATGACCCCGGCCAGCCGGTCCCCACGCGGGAGCCGGTCCCCGCCGCCGACGCAGACCAGGGCGGCGGCGAGGGTGGCGGGATCAATATCTCTCTCGACATTCAGCCACCCCTCTCCCAATGGGAGAGGGCTTGAGCGCCTGAGAGCGAAGCGATCAATCGCGCGAAAGGGTGAGGGTCGACCGGCGACGTTCGGCGCAAGCCGCGTCACCGGCTGGAACGGCGGCTCACGCCGACTGGACAATCCAACCCTCATCCGGCCCTCCGGGCCACCCGTCGTCGTCTCGCGATGCGAGCCTCCTCCACCCAATGGGAGAAGGGCAAGACTCTGCCGGGCACGGCTTCTGGCGAACCGCACATCCTCATTCCCCGGATCGTCGATCCAGTTCGCCCCCTGCCCCGCCAACCAAGCCCGCACCTCCGCTCGCCCCGCCCCCAGCATCGGGCGCAGCAGCATCAGGCCGCGGCCTTCGGGCCAGGCCGGGGACGGCGACCAGTCGCGCAGCCGGCCGAGAGTCGAGCCCCCGGCGCGCATGACCTCGGCCTCGGCGATGTCGTCGGCGGTGTGGGCGAACAGGATCACCCGCGCCCCGGCCTCGCGCGCCGCCTCCGCGATCAGGCGATGGCGGGCCATCCGGGCGGCGGCGGGCAGGCCGGTCGCCGGCTTCGGCCCGGTCCAGCCCAAGCTCCGCCACTCGGCCCCGAGGTCACGAGCGGCCTTTTCGGCGAAGGCCGTCCATTCGGCGCTGTCGGGGTTCAGGTCGTGATCGACGGTCAGGGCCAGCAGGCAGCGGCCCTCGCCCCGCGCCCAGTCGGCGGCGACCCGCAGCAGGGCGATGGAATCCCCGCCGCCCGACAGGGCCAGCGCGAGCGGGCGCCCGACATCGGTTTCCAGTCGCGCGGACAGGCTGGCCCGGACAGGCCCAGTCCAGTCGGCGGGGTCTGGCGTCAGCCTGGTCTCCGGGCCGGCGGCGCGGCCGGGGCGGGGCAGCCGATGCGGGTGCGGGCCTCGGTCGCCCGGGTGCGGACGGCGGGGGGGGCGGCCTCGGCGTAGCGGCGGTTGAACTCGGTCAGGGCGGTGCAGGCCTGGGTCTTGCGGTCGGTGGCGTTCAGCGCATTGGCCAGTTCGATCGTGGTCGAGGCCGCCCAGGGCGCGGTCGGCCAGCCCTGCAACGCGGTGGCATAGGCCGAGACGGCCCCGGCGGGATCGCCGGCGGAGACGCGCAGGTCGCCCAGACGGCTGGAGGCCTCCTGCGCCTGGGGCGTGCCGGGCCAGGCCAGGATGACGGTCTGCAGGGCGCGGTCGCCCCGCGCCGGGTCGCTGGCCGCCAGCCGGGCCGCGGCGGTCAGGTCGCGGGCGGCGTCGCCGGTCAGCGAGGTGGTCGGGATGGGCGAGTTCAGCTCGGCCTCGCGGGCCGCCGCCGCCTCCATGGTGCGGATCCGGCCCTCGGCGTCGCGCAGGCGCGTGCCCAGGGCGGTGTTGTCGCGGCCGGCCTCGTCCAGCTGGAAGGTCAGGCGTTCGAGGTCGCCGTTCACGCGCTGGACGGTCGCCTCCATGTCCGCGAGGCGACGATCCATCAGGCCGACGCGGCCCTGAAGGGCGATGACCTCGGGATCGGGCTCGATGATGACGGGCTGGCCGGCGGCGTTGCGCTGGGTCACGGCGCGCTCGAGGCGGCGCACATTCCGATCCAGCTGGTCCAGCCGGCGCTTGTCCCACTGCACCGGCTCCAGCGGGACGGTCTGGGCCACGACCGCGGTCGTGCCCGCGATCAGCACGACGCCGAGCACGGTGATCAGGGCGTTACGCGAGCGGAGGACGGCGGGAAACTTGAGCATGATCGTTGTCGTCCCACCGATTTGCGGCGTCCGCAAGGCGTCATCCCGTCAGGCCCAGCATGATGATGCTGATCAGGAAGGCGGACAAGACGAACACGCAGAACAACAGCAGCAGGACCGTGCGCCAGGCCGCGGAGAACCATGGCAGCTGATAGGCGCCCTTCAGCTGGGCGAACATGTGCGCCGGAACGCCGAAGGTGAAGACAAACCCGCCAAGCACTCCGAACCCGCTCCAAAGGCCGCCGAGGATCGACATCGCCATCATCAGGATCGACATCGCCGTGAGCGAGTAGAGGACGAAGACGCCGTGGTCGTACAGGGTGGACCCGCGTCGCCACAGGAACAGCAGGGCCACGAACGGGATCGACAGCGGGATCAGCAGGAAGCTGAACTTATAGGCGGTCTGCTGGATCTTGTAGAGCAGCAGGTCGGGGTTCCGAAGCTTGTGCTTGACCTTCTCGACCCATTTGCTGTCGCCCTGGACCTGAACCTGATCGTTGGCGACCGCGTCCGCCACCTCCGCCTGCCAGCTGCCGGGCGTGAGGCCGTCGGGACGCGTCGCCGGCGGGGCCTCGCCGGTCAGGGCCGCCAAACGGCGCTGGCGCACACCGACCTTGGTGCGCTCGGCTCTCACGGTCAGGGCCAGGGCCTCGGACTCAGGCCTTGCTGCGGCGGCCGTTTCCGCCTCCAAAAGATCGGCGCGGGCCTCGGCCAGTTCCGTCCGCGCCTCGGCGATCCGTTCCGGCAGGGGCGTGGTGATTCGCGGCTCCAGCGCGCCGCTGAAACTGAAGACGAAGAACATCAGGAAGACGCTGAACAGGAACATCGCCAGCGGCGAGACGTAGCGGGTGCGCTTGCCCTGGACCCACTCGCGCGTCAGTCGTCCGGGGTTGATCGCCAGCAGCGGCAACGTCCGCCAGATGCGGGCGTCGAAATGCAAAACGCCGTGCAGCATCTCCTCGCCCAGATGCAGCAGCGAGCGGTGCACATGGGTCGGCTGGCCGCAGTTGGAGCAGAACCGACCGCTGGTCGGCTCGCCGCAGTCGGTGCAGATGGAATGGTCCTCGCCCGCCTCGCCGGTCGGCTTTTCGAGGGCGGCCCCGACCAGTCCCGCGGTCGCCACGCCGCCCGCCGCGTCGATATCCATGCCTGCCCCCGCTGATACTGGACGGGATTGTGCGGCGTCGCAGCGGGGCGGTCAAAAGGAAAGGGCGGCCGCGACGCGACCGCCCTTCCTGTCATCGCCGAAGCCCTGAGATCAGCGCGTGGCGCCCGAGACGATGGCGGTGTGGGCGTTGCGGTTGCGGGCCCAGGCGCTCTCGTTGGAGCCTTCCGCGATCGGGCGTTCCTTGCCGTAGCTGATGGTGTCGATACGGCCGGCGGAGACGCCGCGCTCGACCAGATAGGCGCGGACCGATTCGGCGCGGCGGGCGCCGAGGGCCAGGTTGTACTCGCGGGTGCCGCGTTCGTCGGCATTGCCCTCGATGCGGATGGTCACGCCCGGATAGCGCTGCAGCCAGGCGACCTGGGCGTCCATGCGCGGATAGGCTTCCGGGCGGATGTCATAGCGGTCGAGGTCGAAATAGACGCGGTCGCCGACGTTGACGACGAAATCCTGTTCCGAGCCCGGCGCCGCGGCGCCGACGGGGCCGCCCGTGACCGGACCGGCGCTGTTGTCATTGTACTGGTCGTTGGCCGCGGGCGGCATGTCGTTGCCGGCGCCGGTGTCGACCGGGCGGCGCGGGGTGCAGGCGGCGATGGCGGTCACGGCCAGGCCGACGGCGGCCAGACGGACCAGGGTCGAGGGCTTCATCATCGGGTCGTCTCCTTGAGTTGAAGGCCGGGGCCTCCAGCTTGGCTGTAAAGGGTTGCTACGGACGCGCCAGCGGTTTCGCCAGTCGCGATAACGCGGGTCTGAGCCGAAAGGCTCCGTTTTGATCAGGTGGGACAGCCGTCCGGGCCGCCGCCGCCGAGGTTGATGGGCTGTTCGTCGAGCAGGGGCGACCAGGCCGGATCGGTGCCGCGCCCGGAGTAGCCGGCCTGGGACACCACGCGACCCGACAGGTCCACGGTCCAGAGCCGGGTGTCGCCGCCCGGCGACTGGCGTGAGAACATGATGTAGCGGCCGTTCGGGGCCCACGACGGACCCTCCTCGAAATAGCTGGACGACAGGATGCGCTCGCCCGAGCCGTCGGTGGCCATGACCCCGGTCGCGAACCGGCCGCCGCCCTGTTTGGTGAAGGCGATCAGATCGCCGCGCGGGCTCCAGTTCGGGGCGGTATAGATGCCGCCGCCGCGGCTGATCGGCCGCTGGCCCGAACCGTCGGCCCGCATGGTGTACAGCCGCGCATTGCCCGACCGGTCCGAGGTGAAGACGATCTGGCTGTTGTCGGGGCTGAACGACGGCGAGGTGTCGATGCCGGGGTCCGAGGTCAGGCGGCGCAGATTGCGGCTGGCCAGATCCATCACATAGACGTCGGTGTTGCCGCCCCGGATGATCGAGAAGGCCATCTTGGTGCCGTCATTGGAGAAGCGCGGGGCCAGCACCTGGCCGTCGAACTCGCCCAGGCTCTCGCGCCGGCCGGTGGCCAGGTTGAACAGATAGATGCGGCTGTAGTCCCGCCCCAGCGCCACATAGGTGATCTCATTGGGATCGTTCAGGGAGAAGCGCGGCGACATGATCACTTCGTCGCCCTGGGTCAGATAGACGGGGTTGAACCCGTCCTGGTCCGAAATGGCCAGGCGCGACAGGCGGTTCAGCTGGGTGCCGCTCTCCGAGACGAAGACCACGCGGCTGTCGAAATAGCCGCTCTCGCCGGTCATGCGCTGATAGATCAGGTCGGCGATCTTGTGGCCGATGCGGCGCCACTGCTCGGGCGTGGCGGTGAACTGGTACGAGGCCAGCTGGCACTGGCGGAACGGGTCATACAGGCGGAAGCCGAAGTCGTTGCGGCCGTCGGGCCGGGGCGTCACCGCCCCGTACAGCACCGCCTGGGCGCCGATCGAGGTCCATTGCGGGAAGTTCGGGGCATTGGACAGGGTCAGGCCGGTCTCGACGAAGCCCGCCGGGTCCATCGGCTCGAAATAGCCGGAACGCCGAAGGTCGGAACGGATCACCCCGCCCAGGTCGGCGCCGTTCTGGCCG